>NZ_JBHUYJ010000037.1:0-66139 GCF_042668715.1 Streptomyces sp. NPDC057271 | reverse complement strand
GGTTGAGCACGATCAGAGCCCCGCACACGATCATGATGACCGGCAGAACGTAGCCGACGAGGCTGTCGGCCCCGGCCGCGAGGACCACGGAGATGCTCGCCTGCTGGGTGAGGAGGATCTCTCCACCACCGAGCATGATCATGACCCCGGGGCCGAAGGGGCGGCGGTGGCGCCATCGGCCGAAGGCGCGCCAGGGGTGCCGGCCGGCGCCTCCCGGTGAACCGGCAGCCGCCGGGGCCGGTGCGGCCGGGTTCGACGATGACGCCGGTGACGCCGGTGCCATCGTCAGCAGCCCTCGGACGCGAAGCTCATGTGCAGGTCGGGCAGCGTGAAGCGGGTCGCCGTCGTGGCGTAGTTGGTCTGGTGCACGTCGGTGATGGTGACGGTGTCGGCCTGCTGGCCGAAGACGCCGAGCGGACCCTTGACGGGCGGCTTGTCGAAGGTGCTGGCGTCCCCGCCGATCTCGATGTTGTCGAAGGCGGCGAGCTTGCCGGAGATCTCGGTGGAGTCCGTGGTCAGACCGGTCGCCTTGACCGGCGTGCCCCGGTTGCCCGCCGTGATGCGCAGATGGGTGCCGCCCAGTTCCACGCTCTGGCAGAGGTTGGTCAGTTCGGCCTGGCGGATCGCGGTGACGATGACCAGGACCTGGCCGCCGGTGTCACCGGCGTTCGGGCTGCCTTCGGGCATGGTGTCCAGGGCCCCGAACTGGCCGAAGCCGGTGCCCTTGAGAGTGTCGGCCTTCACCGTGAACGGCATGCCGGAGATGGCGAACTGGGCGGCGAGGGCTCCCTGGGCCGTCAGGACGACGAGGGTCGCGGCGATCGCGCAGGCGGGGGCCGCCATGAGGGCGGAGCGTCGGAAACGGACGCGGCCGCGGCGCCGGAGTTCCTCGGCCGGCGACAAGGAGCGGGCGGGGGTGGGCTCTTCGGACAGGGTGGGGCCTTCGGACAGGGCCATGAGGTGCTCCTGACAATGACGAGGAAACAGACCTGTTGGCGGCGGTGTCCTGGCGCGGACGGTCCCCTGACCCGCCCGGGTCTTCCTCGCGTCTCGTGCACGGAGGCGGCCGCGTGGCAGGGAACCTTCTGGACCGTAAGCCCGTCGTTACTGCCCAGTCAACTACCGTGCAGTAGAGAGGTGTCGGTGGTGCGCGAGGTACGGGACGTCACGTACAGGTGCCGACGTCAGCCCCACCGGACCCGCCCACCCCGGCCGACACACCGGACCCGACGGTCCTGCCGGTCCTGCCGGTCCCCGCGGTCCCGTCGCCCTCGTCGGTCGCGAGGCATGTGCCGGTGAACGGCGAGACGACGACGTGCACCAGCGTGTCCAGCAGACGCGGCAGCTCTCCGGTCCGGTCCTGGTCGACCGCGCGGTGCACCGCCGCGTGGACGGCTCCGACGACGGTGTCCACCAGCTCCGCCCGCTCCACCCCGGACGGCGCGGGCGGCGCGTCGACGAAGAACCGGCGGAAACTGGCCAGAAGTTCGGCCCGCGCGCGGCGCCCGGCCGGGCCCGCCGACTCGATCTCGACGACCATCCGCGCGAACGCCGGGGTCTGCGACAGCAGCGCCAGCATCGTCCGCAGCCCGGCCCGCACGGCCGCCGGCCAGGAGGCCGCGCCGCCCGCCTCCTCGTACGGCCGCTGCATGGCCCGCACGACCATCTGCGTACCACTCCGGTACGCGGCGAGGACCGCGTCCTCCTTGCCCGTGAACAGGGCGTAGAACACCGGCCGGGTCACTCCGGCGGCCCGGCAGATGTCGCTGATCCGGGCACCGGCGTACCCGTGCGCCGCCACCATCCGGGCCACCCCGTCGAGCAGCCTCTCTCGCTGCCTCGACGCCACCTGTTCCGGCGTCAGCCGCCGCGGGCCCGGGCGCAGGGAGCGTTCCGGGTCGCGGCCCGTACGCGCGCCGGGCAGGACCTGCCACTCCTCGGTCGGACGAGCACCCTTCACCGGCCACATCCCCCCGGGGCTGTTGACGTCACATACTCGACAGGTTTACAACCCTGATGGGTTTTCCTCTCGTGTGTGCGGTCGGCGGCCCGGTCCCCGGGGACGCGGACCCACCCGTCACCGCACACCGGACTGCACCGCACACAGCACCGTGTATCACGCTCTCGTCGCGTCCCGCGACATCGTCGGGCCGATCCGTGGCGCCGGATCGGTCCGACAAGAGATACCCCTTGCTCTGCCTGTCCCGTTCGAGCCGCACCCTTCCCCCGCCACCGGCTGCCGCTGGCCACTCACGCGTGCCCGCACCGGGGCGATGTCCCCACATCACCCGGCAGAGCCGGGTTCCACCACCGCCATCCCTCGCCATCCTGGTACGAAAGGACCCCCACCATGAACAAGCGTGCCTTCTTAGCCTCCGCCGGAGCGGCTCTCGCCGCCGTGCTGGCCGTCACCCACCCGGCCGGTGCGGCCGGCACGGTGCTGACGACCGGCAGTGCGAGCGGCCCGTCGGTCGCGGTCGGCGATGTCCTCGCCGCCTCGCTCGCCGCCGGCACCACCGCCAAGATCGCCACCACGTCGGGTGGCAGCAGCGGCATCACCTGCAAAGCCTCCGCCTTCAGCGCCACCGTCACCAGCAACCCCGCCGCGCCCGGCACCGCCACCGAGACGCTGACGTCCCACACGCTGAGCACCTGCACGACCAACATCGTGGGAGCGACGGGGGTGCAGAGCATCACCGTCAACAACCTGCCCTACACCACGGCCGTCACGTCCGGCGGTGCGCTCACCGTGACCGCCGGCAGCACCGGTCCCATCCAGACCACGCTGAAGATCAACACGATCCTGGGTGTGACGACCTGCGTCTACCGGGCGACGAGTCTGACGGCGACCCCGTCGAACGCCGACAACTCGCTATCCTTCTCCGACCAGCGCTTCACGAAGGCCACCGGGCCCGGCACCTGCCCGGCGAACGGCTACTTCACCGCCAAGTACGGTCCGGTCCAGGACACCACACAGGCCGGCGCTCCCGTCTTCGTCAACTGACCCCGGCGCCCGTCGCCCCAGGTCCGTCCGGGAGCGCGCTCGACGCGCTCCCGGACGGAAGCCGGGCGACGGTCCACTTGGCCTGCGTGGACAGGGAGCTGAGCACCTTCGCCGACTCCTCGGCGATGGCGTCGAGCAGGCACCTGGCGTGTCCCGTCGTCGCGCGTGGCCTCCTCGGCACGGGCCAACACGTTGCCAGGTCAGGCGCCACTTCTGGTCGGCCGCTCCTGTGCAGTCCCAGATCTGGACTTGCGTACCGTTCGCCGAGGAGCGGTCCGAGGCGTCCAGGCACTTGCCTCCGAGACCGACGAGACCCTGGGTGGCGCTCTGGTCGCCCGCCCAGGTGAACGTGGCGGAGGTCTTGCCGGGGAGGGTGTACGTGTAGTGCTGCGCGCCCCGGTTGACGGTGACGGGCCGCGCGGCGGTGGAGTCGTTGTAGGCGATGAGGGCCTTCGAGCCGTCGGTGTTGCGCCAGGCGACGTTGGGGACGGTCGAGCTGCCGGTGGAGGCGATGCGCCGTGCGCCGGGCCGTACGAACTTCGTGAGGTGGCCCATGGTGTAGTACTCGATCGTGTAGTCGACCTGGCCGTGGCGGGCGTCGCCGTTGTGGACGGTGATCAGTCCGTCGCAGGTGCCGCAGCCGCCGTTGCGCGGGCCGCGGTTCTGATCGACCGCGAGGGACCACCTGGTCACCGACTTCGCCCGGTTCCGGGTGTATTCGATGATGTTCGTCATGTCCTCGCGCTGCTGGTTCGCGATCCAGGTGCCGCCCGAGTACTCGGTCTGGAAGGCGTCGAACTGCGGGTGGCGCCCCGTGGATCTCGGTCTGCTTGGCGACGTTCCCGCCGTAGCCGTGCCAGGCGACACCGCCGAAGTTCGGATGGCTATGGACGTCGGGGTCGTCGACGGTCCGGGCGGCGTACGCGTCGTAGGTGTCCCAGGCGGGGGCGGTCCAGGGCGACGCGACGAGGGTGAGCGCCGGATTGAGCTGCTTGGCCTGCTTGGTGAGCGGCAGGGCGTCCCGCAGGGTCGTGGGCCAGGGAGAAGCGTGCGAGGGAGGGGTCGGTCTGGCCGGCCGGCAGGTCGTCGTACGTGTAGCCCAAGCGGGCCAGGTCGTTGCCGCCCATCGGGTTGCGTACGAAGGAGAGGCCGATGCCCTCGGTCGGTGAGAAGAGCTTCTCCATCGTCGCGTCCCGGGTGGCCTGGGGCAGCGCTCCGGAACCCCTCACCAGGGTCTGCTCGGTCCACGGGTGGCGTGGCGGCCGCCGGCGTGGTCGGTGGTGGTCAGCCAGATGTCCACCTGCTCGGCGGCGGCCCGCGCCGGGGCGGCGGAGAGACCGCCGAGGGCGGTGAGGCCGGAAGCGGCGGCCCGCGCCGGCGAGGAGGGTTCTCATCAGCCGGCCGGGGGCCTGTGGCTGTGGGTCGGACGGAGCATGTCGGTGCCCTTCTCGGCAGGGTGTGGGGGAGGTCCGAGAATCCGGTCGCGCGGGTCGAGCCGGGGCGGCCCGGACCGCGTCGCCTCGACCCGCGCCGAAGTCGGGCCACGTCGGGTCGGGTCGAGGCGCGTCGAGCCGCGGCATCGCACGGTGTCGCGCCGAATCGAGTCGAGAGTGAACGGGGCATCGGGTCGGCCGTCAAGGTGTGGCGCATTCATATCCTGAACACACGGCTGGAGTTGTGGGGTTCGGAGAGGAGTTTGGGACGTTGATGGTGTGAAGTCTTGACGGCAAGGCGAGGTGGCGGTTGACTCGCCGCACCGCGCCGGTACCGGTTCCGCAAGCGGTTCCGGAAGCGGTTCCGACACCGATGTCAGTCCCTCTACGCGGAGGCCCCGATGCGTGTCACGATCGCCGATGTCGCACGTCGGGCGGGTGTCAGCAAGACGACGGTCTCCCGAGTCCTGAACACCCGGGCCGAGGTCGACTCCACCACGGCCGCCCGTGTTCGCGAAGTGATCGATGTGCTCGGCTACGTCCCCAGCTCGGGGGCCGTCGGCCTGGCACGCGGCAGCAGCCGTACGATCGGCATGCTGGCGCCGTCGCTCACCTGGCCGTGGATGGGCGAGGTCCTCCAGGGCGTCGCCGACACCGTCGAAGCCGCCGGTTACGGCCTGTTGCTCTTCACCTGCAACCGGGGCGCCGACTCCGTCCGTCACTTCGCCGGCCAGGTCTCGGCCAGGGCGTTCGACGGGCTCCTCGTCGTCGAACCGGAGGGCACCCTCGACACGATCACCGCGATGCACCGGCGCGGACTGCCCGTCGTGCTCATCGACGACCGCGGCCACCACCCCGCGTTCCCCTCGGTCGCCACCACGAATCGGGCCGGAGGCGCGACCGCCGCACACCATCTCCTCTCCTCGGGCCGTACCCGGCCGCTCGTCGTCACGGGCCGTCGCGGCTTCGGGTGCGTACGCGACCGGCTGGACGGGTTCCGCGACGTCCTGCCCGCCGAGCTGGTCTTCGAGGGCGAGTTCACGGAGGACACGGGCCGCTGCGCGGTCCGGCGGGCGCTGGCCGAGGACTGGGATTTCGACTGCGTCTTCGCGCACAACGACCTCATCGCGGCGGGCGTCCTGGGGGCCCTGCGGGAGGCCGGGCGGAGCGTCCCCGAGGACGTCGCCGTCGTCGGCTTCGACGACATCCCCATGGCCCGGCACACCGAACCGGCGCTGACCACGATCCGCCAGCCCATGCGCCGGATGGGCGAGGCGGCCGCCGCGATGCTTCTCGCCGGTCTCGGCGGCGAGTCGATGCCGCGCGAGCCGGTCGTTCTGCCCACCGAACTCGTGGTCCGGCGCTCCGCGCCCACGCGCGGATGAGGCGCGTCGAGGGTCCTCCGCGTCCAGCCACGCCTCGCCTGGTCCGTCTCCGGCCGTCCCGTACCTCTCCCCTGACGCGTGGGTCCCTGCCTGCGCTCGTACGCCCTCGTACCCCCTGATCCGGTACATCCCTGTCCCGCACAAGGAGCCGCAATGCCACGAACCACGGCGGTGATCGCCGTCACCGCTCTGCTCGGCACTCTGCTCACCGGAGCCCTGCCGAGCGCCGCCGCCGACGAGCCGCCGCCGGTGGCCGTCGACCGGTTCGAAGGGGAGATCCCCTTCGCCGACCCGCCCGCGGAGGGCCTCTTCACCTGGGGCAGTGACGCCGACGATCCGCCGACGCTGCGGATCGCCGAGCGAGCGGACGCCCCGGAGGGCGCCAAGGTCCTCGAAGGCGACTACGACATCAGCGGCTGGGGCGGGTTCAGCCATGACTTCGCCTTCGCCAGACCCGCCCACGACTGGACCGCCTCCAAGGGCATCCGCTTCTGGTGGTACGGCCAGAACACCGCTCCCCTGCCGCCGGGATCGGGCAGGCGCATCCACTTCGAGCTCAAGGACGGCGGGGCGAACGGCGAGGCCTCCGAGCTGTGGACCACCTCGTTCACGGACGACTGGGAGGGCTGGCACCTCGTCGAGATCCCGTTCGCCGACTTCCAGTACCGCGCCGACTACCAGCCGGTCGGCGGAATCGACCAGGTCCTCGGGCTCGACAGGATGTGGGGCTACGCCCTCACCCTGCCGCCCGGCTCCCCCGGCTCCTTCGCCCTGGACGGCGTGGAGCTCTACGGCAGGGCCGAACCGGCCCTGAACACCAAGGTCGTCACGGAGGCCGCCGTCCATCCGGTCGGCGAGGGCGGTACCGCGGAGGTGAAGGTCTCCGTCGCGACGACAGGCTCCACACCGCTCGCCGAGCCGGTCACCGTCACGTACGCGACCGAGGGTGGCAGCGCGCGGCCCGGCGCCGACTACACACCGGTCACCGGCACCCTCACCTTCCCGGCCGGCACGGCCTCCGGCACGTCCCGCTCGATCGCCGTGGTCACGAAGAAGGACCGGTCGGCGGAGTCGGCCGAGACGATCCCGCTCGCGCTGAGCGTGACCGGCGCCAAGGCTCCCGCGGAGAACCCGCTCGTCGTCGTGGACGCCCATGGTCTGCCGTACCTGAACCCGAAGCTTCCGGTGAAGAAGCGGGTCGCCGATCTGCTGGGGCGCATGTCGCTCGCGGAGAAGGCCGGTCAGATGACGCAGGCCGAGCGGAACGCGCTGCGGTCGCCGGGCGACATCGCCTCCTACGACCTCGGCTCGCTGCTCTCCGGCGGTGGCTCGGTGCCCTCGCCCAACACGCCGGCGGCGTGGGCCAGGATGATCGACTCCTACCAGCTGCGCGCGCAGGCGACCCGCTTCCAGATCCCGCTGATCTACGGCGTGGACGCGGTGCACGGGCACAACAACGTCATCGGCTCGACGATCATGCCGCACAACATCGGCATCGGCGCGTCGCGTGACCCGAAGGTCGCCGAGCGCACGGGTGCCGTGACGGCGAAGGAGGTACGGGCCACGGGCATTCCGTGGGACTTCGCGCCCTGCCTGTGTGTCACGCGCGACGAGCGCTGGGGGCGTTCCTACGAGGCCTTCGGCGAGGACCCCGCCCTGGTGACCGCCATGGAGACCGTGATCAACGGGATGCAGGGCGCCCGGGACGGCCGGGACCTGGACCGTGACGACAAGGTGCTGACCAGCGCGAAACACTTCGTGGGCGACGGCGGGACGGAGTTCGGGTCCTCGACCACCGGCTCGTACACGATCGACCAGGGCGTCACGAAGGTCACCCGGGAGGAGCTGGAGGCGGTGCATCTCGCGCCGTTCGCCGAGGCGGTGAAGCGCGGGGCGGGCACGGTGATGCCCTCGTACTCCTCGCTCGACGTCCTGGGCGACGACCAGGGGCCGGTGAAGATGCACGCCAACGCGGAGATGATCAACGGCGTCCTGAAGGAGCGCATGGGCTTCGAGGGGTTCGTGATCAGCGACTGGCAGGCCATCGACCAGATCCCGGGCGACTACCCGAGCGACGTGCGGACGTCGGTCAACGCCGGGCTGGACATGATCATGGTGCCCACGAACTACCAGGACTTCACGCGGACCCTCAAGGACGAGGTGACGGCCGGTCGCATCGGACAGGCGCGGATCGACGACGCGGTAGGGCGGATCCTGACGCAGAAGTTCAGGCTGGGCCTCTTCGAGCGGCCTTACGCGGACACCTCCCATCTCAACGAGATCGGTTCCGCCGGGCACCGTGCGGTGGCGCGCGAGGCCGTCGCCGCGTCCCAGGTGCTGCTGAAGAACGCGGGCGGGGTGCTGCCGCTGAAGAAGTCCCAGAAGGTGTACGTCGCCGGCTCCAACGCCGACGACATCGGCAACCAGGCGGGCGGCTGGACGATCAGCTGGCAGGGTTCGTCGGGGCGGACGACGCCCGGTACGACGATTCTCGAAGGGATGCGGAAGGCGGCGCCCGGGGCGGAGATCGCGTACTCCGCAGATGCCTCGGCCGCCATGGACGGCTATGACGTCGGCGTGGTCGTCGTCGGTGAGACACCGTACGCGGAGGGGTTCGGTGACGTGGGCAACGGCAACGACCTCGAACTGACCGCCGCCGACAAGGCGGCCGTCGACAAGGTCTGCGCCGCGATGACCTGCGCCGTCCTCGTCGTCTCCGGCCGCCCGCAGCTCATCGGTGACCGACTCGGTGCGATCGACGCCCTGGTCGCCTCGTGGCTGCCGGGCACGGAGGGGGACGGCGTCGCGGACGTCCTCTACGGTGCGCGCCCGTTCACCGGGCAGCTCCCGGTGACCTGGCCGAGGTCCGAGGTGCAGCTGCCGGTCAACGTCGGCGACACGTCGTACGATCCGCAGTTCCCGTACGGGTGGGGTCTGACCACGCTCACGGCCACCCCCGCCGGCGGGGACTCCGCGCTGCGAGCCATCGGCGTGGCCGCGAAGGTCCTCCAGGCGACGGGCCGCGGGACCTCGGCGGAAGGCAGGGCGCTGCTCGGCAGGGCACGGTCGATCGTCCAGCAGAGGATCGGGGAGAACATCACGCAGGCCACGGCGAAGCCGTTCGCCGAGGCGGACCACCTGCTCCTGACGGGTGATCTGACGGGTGCGGTGGCGAAGTTGAGGGCGGCGTACAAGGCAGCCGGCTGAGTCGTTCACGGACCCAGGGGGGTAGGGGCGGGCGTTTCCAGGCCGCCCCCACCCCCTTCGGCCGTCCGTCGGGCTTCGTCACGCCGGTCCGGACGGCGTGCCGTGAGCGGGCCATGGAGCGACGGAGAGGGCGCCGGCCTCGCGCCGGACCTCCACGATGCCGGTGCCGTTGAAGTGGGCGGGCACGACCAGTTCCCTTCCGGTGGCGGCTCGTTCGAGGACTCGCCGACGGCTCTTGACGGCTTCTGCCGGGTCCAGGCAGAAGCAGCTGTTGCAGGACGGCCTGAGGATCTGTACCGGACTGTGCAGGAGGTCGCCGACGAAGACCGCGCGGTCGCCGCCGGAGTCGAGCCGCAGCACGGCGGAGCCGGGAGTGTGGCCGGGTGCGGATTCCAGGGTGAGGTGCTCGTCGATGCGGTGGGTGCCGTCCCACAGCACGGCCTGGCCGGAACGGTGCACGGGCGCGATGCTGTCGTCGTAGACGAGCCGGTCGTCGGGGTGCCGCCCGGTTCCCCGGATGTTGTCCGGGCCGAAGTGGATGTCGTCGGCGGCCGGGATGAGGTAGCGCGCGTGGGGGAAGGTCGGGACCCACTCCCCCGCGGCGTCGGTGGTGTTCCAGCCGACGTGGTCGGCGTGGACGTGGGTGTTGACGACGATGTCGACGTCCTCGGGCCGGATGCCGGCGTGTGCCAGGCCTCCGAGGAAGTCGCCCTGCCAGTGGTGGAACTGGGGCGAGCCGGGCCGCTCGCGCCCGTTGCCGACTCCGGTGTCGATCAGGACGGTCCGCCCGGCGCTGCGGAGGACCCAGGTCTGCAGCGCCATCACCGCGTTGTCGCCGTCCGGGTCCCAGTGGTCCGGGGCGAGCCACGCCTCGTTGTCGCGCCACACCTCGGCCTCGGAATCGGGGACCAGGCCTCGGGCCGGGGCGAACGCGCCTCGCCATTCGACGACCCGGATGACCTCGACGTCTCCCAGCATCATGCGTCGCGGGCTCTGCGTGATGTTCATGTCCAGGACCTTAGGGACACCTCGCTGAGGCTCTCAATGCGTGTGCTGCTCCCGTGAATACGCATGCGTCTCACGGGTGAGGCCGGGGATAGTTGCGTCATGGATGTGGTGAGCGACGCTGTCGCGGCGGTACGCATGGGGCAGGCGGTGTCCGAGCGGGTGCGGGTGAGCGGGAGTTGGTGCGCGCGGTTCGCTCCGTACGACGGAGCGGGCTTCCATGTGGTGCTGGAGGGCGGCTGCTGGCTGCTGCCCGACGGCGGCACACCCGTCTCACTGGGCGTCGGGGACGCGGTCCTGTTGCCCCACGGTACGGGGCATGTGATCGCCGACTCCCCCGCCGACGCGGCGACCCTCGCACGGGCCATGCCGTTCGAGCGCTGGACGGGCGGTCCGCCGGGCCCGCGCCGGCTGCCCCGGTCCATGACTGGCGGAGTGGAGCTGCTGTGCGGCAAGTACCGCCTCGACCACAGCCGGGTCCATCCGCTCCTGGCGGAGCTGCCCACCGTCGTGCATCTGCCGAACCGGGTGGGTGACCACCCCGAACTGCGGGCGGCCATCGGTCTGCTGGGCGGCGAGCTGACCGCGGGGCGCCCGGGGACCGGCATCGCCGTCCCGAGCCTGGTGGACCTCCTGCTCGTCTACATGATCCGGGGCTGGGTGGACCAGGGCGGCGGCGCGTGGTCGGCTGCCCTGGGGGACCCTGTGACCGCCGCCGCGCTGCGTGCGCTGCACGCCGACCCGGCCGCCGCGTGGACCAACGAGCGGCTGGCCGCGGAGGCGGGGGTCTCGCGCCCCACTCTGGCGCGGCGCTTCACGTCTCTGGTGGGAAGGCCGCCGATGGCGTACCTCACCTGGTGGCGACTGACCCTGGCGGCCGGCGCGCTGCGCGACACCCGGGACTCCCTGGCCGCGATCGCACGTCGGGTCGGCTACGGAACCCCGTACGCGCTCTCGCACGCCTTCAGCCGCGAGTTCGGTACGACAACGGGCCGGTACCGGGCGCGGGCGGTGGGCGTCGACGGGCGGCGCGGGAAGGCGGGAGGGGCGGGGACGCCGAGGGAGGGCGGGGAAGCCGAGGGAGGTGCAGGTCCCGTGCGCGGGAAGGGAGTTGTGCGTTAACCGCGCGTGAGCGAGGAATTTCCTACCGGCCGGTAGACATGGCGTCGCGCAGGCGTGAATCTAGTCGCGAACATGCCAAACCGTCGTGTTCGTCCAGGCGCGTCCCACCGGACCTGCCTTCGTCCACAGGAGATCCCCCACATGCATCGCCACACCCTCCGGGTCAGAACGGCCCTGTCCACCGCCGCGGCCGTCGGCATCCTGGTCGCGTCCCCGGCCACGGCCATGGCCGCTCCCGCGACATCCGCGCCCGCCGCCGTGACCGCCGTGTCCACGGGCGGAATCGCCGACCTCGCCGGTGTCGACTACGGCACCTGGCGCCGCGACGTCAAGGCGGTGGTCGACCAGGCTCGCCCCTACATCGAGCAGCGCAGCTCGAACGCCGACGGCGAGAAGCAGGCGATCGTCCTCGACATCGACAACACGTCGCTGGAGACGGACTTCCACTTCTTCCTGCACCTGCCGACGCCGGCCGTGCAGGACGTCCGCGACCTCGCGAACTACGCGCACTCCCGCGGCGTGGCCGTCTTCTTCGTCACCGCGCGCCCCGGCATCATCCACGCGCTGACCCAGTACAACCTGAAGGCCGTGGGCTACCCCGTGTCCGGGCTCTACGTGCGCAGCCTGCCCGACCTCTTCGACGAGGTCAGCACCTACAAGACGGCCAAGCGCGCCGAGATCGAGGCGCGGGGCTACACGATCATCGCGAACATCGGCAACCGGCCCACCGACATCGTCGGCGGCCACGCCGAGCGGACGTTCAAGCTGCCGGACTACGACGGCAAGCTCTCCTGACACCCCCGCGCCCCCGGACCGGCCTGCTCACACGGGCCTCGGTCCGGGGGCGCGCGGCCGTGTCGCGCCGACGCGGACGACGGCACCGGTGACCGTCTGCAGGCCGCGTTTCCGCAACGTCTGCCGCCGGTCCTACGAGGACGCGGAGAGGCTGGACGCGCTCTGTGCGGCGCCGACGTCGGACTCCGACCCCCTCGTGCGGGCCGGCCGCCGGGAGCATGCTGGAACCGTGAACGGGACAGGGCGCGGCCAAGACCCCGCCATGACGCGGGTCTTTTCAGCAGGTGGCGCGGACGTAGCCGGTGTCGCCCGCAGGGCGGACGTCGGTGTCTCTCAGCACGATGGAGAGGGTGCTGCCCCAGCGCGCGCATGCACGGGAAAGGCCCTCGGGCTCGTACTCGACGACGAGCACACGGTTGTCGAAGGCCGTCGCGTACGGGGCGCATTCGTCGTACTGGCCACACTCCTCGGCGACCGCGAAGTCGAAGCCGATGTCCCGGCCCCGCGGCGCCAGATCGGCGGCGTTCTTCTGCCCGATCGCCAGTCCGGCCGTATGGGCGCGGCCGACGAGCAGCCGGGCGAAGGCGAGGTCGTGCTCGGGTGTGAGGCGGCCCTGGGAGCGTTCGTAGGAGTCGAGGTTGTCGGCCTCGACCGCCTGGTAGCCGGCGGTGGCGCAGCCGTCGATCCATGCGCCGACGATCGCGGCGAGCCGCTCGCGCTTGGCCGGGGTGGAGACGTCGAAGAGGGCCTCGTCCCAGTCCTGGTCGACGACCAGTTCCCCTGCGGCGTTCCGGAGGAGCAGGTCGGGGTGGTGCTCCTGCCACCACCCGGTGGCGTCCGGCTGGGCCTGGAAGGCGTTGACGTAGCAGATGTTGTAGAGCCCGTCGGCCGGCTTCGCCGTACGGTCGCGGGAGACCGCGCCCACTCCGGTGGGTGGCGGGTAGGGCCCGCCGATCTGGTAGTCGAACCCGACGTGAGGCTCGGGAAGAACAACCGCGCGGGGGGACGAGGGCCGGGGCGAGGGCGGGGCGGAGTCGCCGTCACCTCCGTCACCGGACGAGGCGCATCCGACCGCCGAGGCGGCGAGCACGCCGGCCAGGGTCAGAGCCGAAAGCGCGCTGCGGAGGGGACGGGATGCGCGGGCGATCACGGTGTGGTGCTCCTGGTGGTCGGTTCCTCGGGGCGGCGCACGGCCGCCCGCGATCCCTACGGTACGTGCGCCTTCCGGTCCGGCCGGCAGCGAACCGCCGGACCCACGACGGCTCGGCAACGCCTGCGTGAGATGCAAACGCCCACCCCACTCACGTATCTGAACGCGACTCATGTCCCACAGACCTGGCTGGGGCGCCCGAGGAGGGCGCCTTCGACGGGGTGGTCCGCGGGAACACCTTCGCCGAGAACCACGCCGGGACGTGTCGTGTACGCCTCCAGCACGGTGACGAACGCGGGCGGCGGCCTGACGAACGCCCAGGTCATGCCCTGAGCCGCGCGCAGGACGTCGTTACGACGCCTCCGCCGCCGCCTTGATGCGGCGGCCGAACGCGTCGGCGTCCTTGCGGGCGGCACCGAGCGCGAAGCCGACGAGGAGTCTGCCGAGCCCGTGGCCCTCCAGGACGTTGAAGATCCTGACCCTGGTTGCGCCGTCCGGAAGGGGTTCGAGGTCGTAGCCGCCTCGGGCGGCCGTCACGATGTTCTTCGAGATCTCGGCCCATCGGATCCGGTGCGGTGCGTCGAACTCGGTGATGCGGAACTCGCGCGCCGTCTTCATCCCGGCATCCTTCACCGTGCTGCGGAAGACGGTGCCCACGGCGGTCGGCGTGTCGGGGACGCGCTCGATCCTCTGCACCCGGGGGCTGAACTTCGGATCGTTGCGGCCGTCGGCGAGGAACGCGAACACCTCGTCGATGGGACGGTTCACGTCCGTCGTCGCCTCGAACTGTCCGGACATGAGCCCTCTTCCCGGTGTCTTCGCCGTCTGTCGGCGAGCGTACGGGAGGGGGTCACGCACCGCACTCCGGAGGGGTCGGACGGTCAGCGGGGCGTCCGCCGGACGCGCGCGGGCGCACCGCGGCGCGGAGCAGCGGCATGCCGCGGGCGTCGGCCGGACCGAGCCGTCCTTCGGCGGAGTCGTGCTTCACGGTTGGGGCGGTGAGGGCGTCGAGGAAGAGACCGGCCGGCGGAACCTCGTGAACGCTCCCCCGGGCGGCGCCGGCTGGCGGCGTGCTGCGGGGTGTGAGTCTGCCCGGACACCGCGGGCGATGAGGACGGGGAGGTGTACCCACTCCTGGCCACTCTCAACTTATAGCGCACAGGGGGGCTTGCGGCAAGGCCCCGCTGGTGCCGCACAATCGCCCTTCCAAGCCAGCCACCTGCGGACATAGGAGATTCACCCCGTGCGTGTGACCGCCCTGACCAGCAGTGCGTTCGAGCTTCCCGGCCACCTCTCCGTCAAGGCCGACCCGGCGCTGATCGGCCGTGACGAGCAGCACTTCGCGGCGATCGCGGAGAGCCTGGAGCAGACGGTCGCCGAACTGTCCGAGCGCCTCGACGCCACGCGGAGGGCGCCCGGCGGCGTCGGCCGCGAGGCGATGGACCGGGACGCGGAGATCCACCGCCTGAGCAACCGCCTGCGCACCCTGCGCCGCTTCGGTCTCGACCTGTGCCTCGGGCACGTCGTCACCGCCGACGACCCGGAGCCCGTGTACATCGGACGGCTGGGCCTCACCGACAGCAAGGGTCGCCGGCTGCTGCTCGACTGGCGCTCCCCCGCGGCCGAGCCGTTCTTCGCGGCCACGCACGCCGACCCGATGGGTCTGACGAGCCGCCGCAGGTACCGCTGGGCCCGCGGCCGGATCAGCGACTACTGGGACGAGGTGTTCACGACCGACGGGCTTGAAGGGCACGCCGCGCTCGACGACCAGTCCGCCTTCATCGCCGGCCTGGGCGCCACGCGGTCGCCCCGGATGCGCGACGTGCTCGCCACCATCCAGGCGGACCAGGACGCCATCATCCGGGCGGGATCCCGTGGCGCCCTCGTCGTCGACGGTGGTCCGGGTACGGGCAAGACGGTGGTCGCCCTCCACCGCACCGCCCACCTCCTCTACTCCGACCCGCGTCTGGGCCATCGCCGCGGCGGCGTGCTGTTCGTCGGGCCCCACCAGCCCTACCTCGCCTACGTGGAGGACGTGCTCCCCAGTCTCGGAGAGGAGGGGGTGAGGACCTGCACCGTGCGGGACCTCGTCGCGGAGGGCGCCGGGGCGCCGGTCGAGGCCGACCCGGAGGTGGCCCGTCTGAAATCGTCCGCGCACATGGTGAGGGCCATCGAGAAGGCCGTCGCGTTCTACGAGGAGCCGCCCGGCGAGGGCATGGACGTCACGACCGACTGGGGCGACTTCTGGCTGGGCGTCGAGGACTGGGCCGAGGCGTTCGCGGCACCGGAGCCGGGCACCCCGCACAACGAGGCGCGTGACCTGATCTGGGAGGAGCTGACCACGATCCTGCTGGGCAAGCTCGACGGGGACGTCTCCCCCGAGGTGTTCCAGAGGTCCCTCCGCAACGACCGGGAGCTGGCCGACGCCCTCCACGGCGCGTGGCCGCTGCTCCAGGCGACCGACCTCGTCGGGGATCTGTGGTCGGTCCCCGCCTATCTGCGCATGTGCGCCCCCTGGCTCGGTCCCGACGACGTCCGGAAGCTGCGGCGCGAGGACGCCCAGGCCTGGACGGTGTCCGACCTGCCCCTGCTGGACGCGGCGCGGCAGCGGCTGGGGGACCCGGAGGCGGCACGACGCAAGCGGCGGCACCTGGCCGCTGTGTCCGCCGAGCGCGAGCGGATGGCCCGGGTGATCGACGAGATCATCACGACCGCCGACATCGACCAGGCCGGCGACGAGAGCGAGGGCGCGGTGAGGATGCTGCGTGGAAAGGACCTCCAGGACAGCCTGATCGACGCGACCGCCCTGCCCGGCACCGACCGGGACCTGCTCGCGGGTCCGTTCGCGCACATCGTCGTGGACGAGGCTCAGGAACTGACCGACGCGGAGTGGCAGATGCTGCTCCTGCGCTGCCCCTCCCGGAGCTTCACCATCGTGGGCGACCGTGCCCAGGCCCGGCACGGGTTCACGGAGTCGTGGGTGGAGCGGCTCGAACGGGTCGGGCTCGACCGGATCGAGGTGGCCTCTTTGGGCATCAACTACCGGACGCCGGAGGAGGTCATGGCGGAGGCCGAGCCGGCGATCCGGGCCGCGCTCCCGGACGCCAATGTGCCGACCTCCGTCCGCAGCAGCGGCGTGCCCGTCGTCCACGGATCCGTCGCGGACCGTGACGCAGTCCTCGACGAGTGGCTGTCCGGGCATGCCGAAGGGACCGCCTGCGTCATCGGCGACCCCGCGTTCCGGGAGACGTCCCGCGTCCGCTCGCTGACGCCCGAGCTGTCGAAGGGTCTTGAGTTCGATCTGGTCGTCCTCGTCGATCCGGAGGCGTTCGGCCCGGGCATCGAGGGAGCGGTGGACCGATATGTCGCGATGACCCGGGCGACGCAGCTGCTGGTCGTCCTGACGGGCTCCTGACCCGGGAGTGACGGCTCAGGGTTCCGGTCCCGCGGTGTGCGGGGCCGGCCGGTGCCCCTCTGCGTGGCACCGCCTCTGGCCTGGGCGGATCCCCGCGTGATCCGTCGCACAGACCGGCCGGTAGGCGTACGCCCGCGTGCTAGCGTCCGCGAGCGTGACATCCGCCCTCGGCGGGCCCGGGCCCGCCTCTCCGACGGGTCCGGCCGGCCCCTGCCCGTACGGTGGCGGCGCCGGCTCCGCGCCCACCCCGAGTCCGCTGCACGACCGGATCGAGCTGCTCGACCTGTTCGGCGAGGAGTTCGTCGCCGATCCCCACCCCTGGCTGGACGCGCTGCGGACCGAGGCGCCGGTCCATCACGATGCCGCCACCGGGCTGTGGCTGGTCAGCCGGTACGAGGACATCCGCCGGGTCCTGCTCGCTCCCGAGGCGTTCCGGCCGGACAACGCCCAGCACGCGGTCACTCCGCTGTCCGTTCCGGCGCTGCGGCTGCTCGCCCGCGCGGGGTTCCGGCTGCGGCCCGCCCTGGCCAACAACGCGACGGAGAGCCACGCCGGACTGCGCCGCGTGGTCACGCGGTTCTTTAACGCCCAGCGGGTCGCCGCGGCGGTGCCGGTGATCGAGCGGGTCGCCGGCGAACTGCTCGACAGCGTACGGGCGGAGCTCGACGCACGGGGTACCGGCGACCTCTTCGGCGCGTTCGCGCACACGCTGCCCTGCCGGGTCATGATGGAGCTCCTGGGGATCGACGGTCTCGATCCCGTGACCCTGGTGCGCTGGAGCGACGCCTCGCTGGAGCTGTTCTACGGTCGGCCGACTGCCGAGCGGCAGGTCGAACTCGCCGCGCTCGTCGGCGAGTTCCACAAGTGGCTGACGTCGGTGGTCACCGACCGCAAGGCCGCGCCGGACAGCTTCGTCGGGGCGCTCGCCCGCCACCGTCTGCCCGACGGCGAGGCGGTGGACGTGCACACGGCGGTCGGTGCGTGCTTCTTCGTCTTCATCGCCGGGCAGTCCACGACCGGCCAGCTCATCGCGACGGTCCTGCGCAGCGCCCTCGCCGAACCCGGGCTGTGGCGGCGCGTGGCACACGAGGAGGGGCTGGCCGAGGCGTGGGTCGAGGAGGTGCTGCGCCGCGAGCCGCCCGTGACGACCTGGCGCCGGGTGACGGCGGCTCCGGTGGAGCTGGGCGGCGTACGGCTCCCCGCCGGCGCCGAGTTGCTGCTGATGCTCATGGGCAGCGGCTCCGACACGGAGGTCTTCGAGGCCCCGGACCGGCTGCTCCCCTCGCGGGCCAACGTCCGCCATCATCTGTCGTTCGGGGCGGGCCGTCACCGGTGCCCGGGCGCGTCCCTGGCGCGTACGGAAGCGGCGGTGGCCCTCAAGGCGGCGGCCGGCCGTCTCCCCGGACTCCGACTCACCCCGGGTGCTCCGCCTCCGCCCGTCCTGGACCTGCTCTCGTTCCGCGCACCGCTGGAAGTTCGGGTGAGTGACGCCTTGTCCGCAGGAGTCTGAGGCGCTCAAGCACACGGCGGTGATTGCCGCTGCCGTCCTGGTCCTCGCGATCCTCCCGGCCGGCGGCGCATGCTGGACGGGGCCGAGACCTCGGGGAGCGCCGACGACACGGCCTCGCGTACGACGGCGGCCCGGCCCCGCTCACGGCTCCGCCGCGTCGGGCACCCGATGGCTCGCCGTCATCCCCGGGGGTCGGCGGTCCGCTCGCGCCCCACCGGCTCCGGGGCGGCCGCCGAAGCGTCCAGCCGGACATGGTGTTGGCTGGCAGGCGACACCATGCCCCGCGTCCGTACGAGGAGTCGACATGTTCCCCCCCGACCGGCAGCCCCGGCGCCCAGACCCGCATCCGGACCCGCGCCCGGGCCCGCCCCACCGCAACGCCCAGCCTCCGACCGCCCAGGCGTCGCTCGGCGCCGGTGTCGTGGTGACCGACGGGGCCGGGCGGGTGCTCCTGGGGCTGCATCCCAGCGGGGCGTGGGAGCTGCCCGGCGGGAAGGTCGATCCGGGCGAGTCCATCGAGTCTGCGGCGGTCCGTGAACTCGCCGAGGAGACCACGCTGGTGGCCGACGCCGCCGATGTGGACGTCATCGGGATCCTGCTGGACTCGCTGACCTCGACGGAGCTCACCCGCCTGACGGCGGTGGCGGTCGTACGGGCCTTCAGCGGCACTCCGGCCGTGGCGGAGCCGGACAAGATCCGGCGCTGGGAGTGGACCGCGCTCGACCGTCTCCCCGAGCCGCTGTTCACGCCGTCCGCCCAGGCCCTCAGGACGTGGTGCCCCGAACTGCCCATCGCGGAGGGGCCGTTCCACCGCTATCACGTGGTGCCGGGCCGCTGACGGATCACGCCTCGGCGATCAGCGCGTACCGCTCGTCGTCCACCCGCTTCCCCCACAGATCGGCGTCCGCGTCCCCGTCGAGGGGATCGACGCGGAGACGGGCGACGAGCGGGCGAACGGCCGCGGCCAGGGCCTCGGCGCCGATGCCGCCGTGCCACGGCAGGGCCTCGGCTCCGGCGACGTACGGTACGCCGCTCTGCCCCGGCTCCCGCCAGCGCCCCTCGACGAGCACGAGCCGACCGCCCGGCCGCAGGCGACTCACCCATGCGCACAGCGCGGCCTCGGGGTCGGGGCCCAGGCCTCGTGGGTGCGGTCGGAGCGCAGTCCGTGGTCGGGTTCGTCGTCGAAGGTCGAGGCGGCGGAGTCCCCGTAGGCGGCGATGGTCTCGGTACGGTAGGTCATCCGACGATCTTGGCAGCGGGCACTGACAGCGGCCCGGGCGCCGCGGTCGCGTGCGGAGAGACCTCGAGGAAACCTAGTCGCGGAACTTAATAGGTACGGTGTTGAATACCGTCGAGGTGTGCCGCCGAGGGCACGCCGCCGCACGGAGGAGCGAGAGGCTCATGCACACCGGCCCGTACACGCGCTACGTCGCCCTGGGAGACAGTCAGACCGAAGGTCTCGGGGACGGCGACGACGCCACCGGTCTCCGTGGCTGTGCCGATCGGCTCGCCGAGCTGATGGCGGCGAGCAGCCCCGGGCTGACGTACGCCAATCTGGCCGTACGGGGCCGTCTCGCGGGTCAGGTCCACGCCGAGCAGCTCGGGCCGGCTCTGGCGCTGCGGCCGGACGTGGCCACCGTGGTCGCCGGGATGAACGACCTGCTCCGGCCCCGCTTCGACGCGGACGAGGTGGCCGGTCATCTGGAGACGATGTTCGCCCGGCTCACCGCCCAGGGCGCCCGGGTGGCGACGGTGACGTTCCCTGACGCGGGGCGGGTCATCCCGCTCGCCCGGCCGCTCGGCTCACGCGTCCTCGCGCTCAACGACCGCATCCGTGAGGCGGCGGCGCGGCACGGCGTCGCGGTGGCCGAGACCTTCCACCATCCGGTGGTGACGGACTCCCGGCTGTGGAGCGCGGACCGGCTGCACGCGAGTCCGCTCGGTCATGAACGGATCGCCGCCGCGGTGGCCGACGCACTCGGCATCCCCGGCAGCGACGACGCCTGGACCCGTCCGCTGCCCGAGGGGACGGGCCCGGTGCCGTCCGCCCCGCGCAGGGCCCTCGACGAGGCGCGGTGGGTCGCGGGCTTCCTCGGCCCGTGGCTCGGAAGGCGCCTGCGCGGCCGCTCCTCGGGGGGAGGGCCGCACGGCGAAGCGTCCCGAGCTGGTGCCGGTCCTGGCCGGATGAGGGACGGCGCGTACCGCACCGCTCACTCGGCGCGGGGAGACGTCAGGAGTCCGAGCGGTCGGCGGCCTTCGCCGCCTTCTCGGCCTGCTTCTCCTTGATGCGGACCGCTTCCTTGCGGACCTCGGCCTGCGTGGCGCGCTCCTTCTGGAGCCACTCGGGGTCGTCGGCCTTCAGCGCCTCGATCTGCTCGGTGGTGAGGGCCTCCGTGATGCCGCCCCGGGCGAGTCCGGAGATGGAGATGCCGAGCTTCGCCGCGATCACCGGACGCGGGTGGGGGCCGTTGCGCCGGAGTTCGCGGAGCCACTCGGGCGGATCGGTCTGCAGGGCGTTCAGCTCGGTGCGCGAGACGACACCCTCCTGGAACTCGGCGGGGGTGGCCTCGAGGTACACACCCAGCTTCTTCGCCGCGGTCGCGGGCTTCATCGTCTGGGCGGTCTGGTGCGACGTCATGGTGTCAAGGGTATCGAGCGTGTGAGCTACCTCTGACCACGACCGGTAACCTGGCGGAGTGACTGGCCAGGAAGAACCCTCCTCGTTCCGGCTCGCGTACGTACCGGGAGTGACGCCCACCAAGTGGGTGCGGGTCTGGAACGAGCGTCTGCCGGACGTCCCGCTGACCCTCGTCCAGGTGCCGGCCGCCGAGGCGGACGAGCTGCTGCGGACCGGCGGCGCCGACGCCGGGCTCGTACGCATGCCGGTCGACCGTACGGAGCTCAGCGCGATCCCCCTCTACACCGAGACGACCGTGGTCGTGGTTCCTAAGGACCATGTGGTGGCGGCGGTCGAGGAGGTGTCGCCCGCGGAGCTGGCGGACGAGATCGTGCTGCACCCGCTCGACGACACCCTCGACTGGGAGCGTCCGCCGGGGCAGCCGGCGATCGAACGCCCTGCGACGACGGCGGACGCGATCGAGCTCGTCGCGGCGGGTGTGGGTCTGCTCGTGGTTCCGCAGTCGCTCGCGCGGCTGCACCACCGCAAGGACCTCACCTACCGGCCACTGTCGGACACCCCGGAGTCGCGGGTCGCTCTCTCCTGGCCGCAGGCCGAACCGACGCCAGACCTGGTGGAGGAGTTCATCGGGATCGTTCGCGGGCGGACGGTCAACAGCACTCGCGGCCGTGCCGCGACACCCCCGCAGCCGAAGGCCAAGGCGAAGCGTCCGGAGAAGAGCGGCAGGCCCGCCGACAAGAGTCCCCGGTCCGGTTCCGGCGGCGCGAAGGGTTCGAAGGGCGTCAAGCGCGGCAGCAAGCCCGGCAGACCCCGCCGCAGGTCGTAGAGGTCTCACCCTTCGCCGAGGGCACGCCCACGGCGCCGCCCGCCGCCGACACACCGTCGCCCCCGGCGGGTGGCCGGGGGCGACGACGGTCGGCGTACGTGCGCGTACGGATCGGGTCACACGGGGATCACCAGGCGACCGGCAGCCGTTCGGGGATGCGCTTCATGAAGCGGGTGCGCCAGACGAGTTGGTCGAGCGGCACCGCGAGGTGCAGGTCGGGCATACGGTCGAGCAGGATCTCCAGGGCGATCTCGGTGTGCCGCTTTCCGAGCGCGGTGGCCGGGCAGTAGTGACCGCCTCCGCCGAAGGAGAGGTGGGTGTCGGCGTTCGGACGGTCGATGTCCACGGTGTGCGGGTCGGGGAAGACCGCCGGGTCGGTGTTGGCTGCCTCCACGAGGACGAGGAGGAGTTCCCCCTTCCGTACGTCGACGTCTCCGAGCGTGACGTCCTCCAGGGCGAGGCGCGGAAGGCCGTCGGCGATGGACAGGTTGACCCGGAGCAGCTCGTCGACGGCGGCGGGGATCCGTTCCGGCTCCTCGCGGAGCCGCTCCCGGACGTCGGGGTTCTGGAGCAGGGAGAAGAGGGCCATGGTGAGGAAACCCATGGTGGAGATCACGCCCGCGCCGAAGAAGGTGACGCCGACCGTGGCGAGCATCTCGTCGGTCAGATGGGCGTAGTCGGGGTTCCCTCGCAGGGCGGCGAGTTCGGCCATGAGGCCGGTGGTCGCCGGGTCGTCGAGGCGCTCGATCATGTAGGCGATGTCGCGGTCCCAGTTGAGCCGGGCGCCCGTGACGGGGCAGGCCGAGTTCATGAACGCGATGTCCAGGCTGGCGGCGAGGCGCGGTGCGTCGGACTCGGGTATGCCGAGGATCCTGCAGTGCAGGTGCTCCGCGTACGGGCTGGTGAACCGGGAGCGGAGGTCCACCGGCGGTCCGTACGCGAGGAGTTCGTCGACGAGCTCGGAGGCGTGGCGGCGCATCCAGTCGGTGAGGCCGTCGTTCTTGGGGTTGATGGCCTTGAGGACGGCCTTGCGGAGCCCCGCACCGGTGATGTTCCCCATGTTGTTGACCACCTCGGGCGGGATGGTCAGCGCGTACTGCCGGGGCACTCCGGGGGCGGAGGTGTCCTTGAGCGAGAACCTCGGGTCTTCGAGGACCTGCTTGCAGAGCGCATAGGAGGAAACCAGCCAGGCCTCGTCGCCGGCGATCGTACGGACCCGTTTGACCGGCTCGGCGCGCAGGGACTCGATCTCCGGGGGCAGGCGGTCGCCCCGGGCGGAGAACGGGAAGTCGATCAGCGTCTCAGTGGTCATCGTGGTCTCCGAGGATCGCGGTGACGATGGCGTGGCCCTGGTTGCGGGAGGCGCGCAGTCCGGAGCCCCGTGAGTAGAGGAGTTCGGCCATCGGCAGGAGCTGGTGGTAGCAGTTGAGGGAGGAGGGGACACCGAGGATGGCGGGGGTGTCCAGGAAGAGCGGCGCCTCGGCGCAGATGTACTGGAGACAGACCTCGCGCTGGCGGGCGGTGGGTGCCTGTCCTTCGAGGACCTTGGAGGAGAGGAAGGCCGAGACGAGCATGTCGCACGTGGCGAGGAACTCGGCGTCGGTGGCGAGCAGGTCGTCCAGGTGTTTGCGCAGGTGCCGGTAGGCGGGGATGTCGAGGAGCGCCGACATGGGGCGCCCTCGGAGCCGTTCGCCGCCGGGGTCGGTGGCGGCGACGGCGTTGTTGACCTTGGCGCGTACGCCGCGGAGGTTCTTGACCGTCTTGCGGCGGGCCTCGTCCGGCGGGTAGCCGAGGGCCTCGTACATGTCGGCGACGTGCAGGTCGGTGTAGATGAGGTCGACCTGCTCGAAGTTGCGGAGTCCCCAGGCGGCGAGGTCGGCCACCCGCTGGGCGGAGAAGTAGCCGTTGCCTGGGGAGATGCCGATGACCGCGTGGGCGCCTTCGGTGTGGATCACTTGGCAGTGCTGCGTGTACGGCTGGACCTTGAAGCTGTCGGTCGCTGTCGTCAAGTGAAGAGATGTCCTTCGTCGCCGCTAGTCCCGTGGGGGCCGTGTGCCCCTGGTGTGGCGGCGACGGCATGAAGTTACCGGCGATCTCCGGAGAGTGACGATTCCGATCGAGACGTGACCGGAAGTCGTCTGTACATGGCGGAAAATGGCGCACTATTCCGCACTGGGGCGTCGCGTTCCGGCCAATATCTCGCTGAAGGCCGTCGCCAGCACCGGCCTCGCCCCGACTCGAACTCCGCCGACACCCGGGCCCCTGGCGGGTGCGGGCTGCGGGCCAACGGGCGCTGACGGCAGCTGCCAGCGCCCGTCAGCGCCCGTCAGCGCCTCTCAGGGCTGAGGGTCAGCGACCGATCTCGGCGGCCGGCCCCATGACGATGACCGGCTCCTTGGCGGGGTCGAGGGCGCGCAGGAGCTCGCGCATGACGTCGGCGGTCAGGGAGATACAGGCCTGGGTTGGGCCGCCGTGGTCGACGTGGATCCAGACGCCCCCGCCGCGGTCCTCCCCGAGCGGCCGCTCCCTGTTCAGGGGAGTCGTTCCGGGGACACGGTTGTAGTCGATGGCGACGACGTAGTCGAAGGAGCCCTCCAGGGGCTCACCGAGGAATCCGGTGCCCGGGGAGACGAACTGCTCGTCCTGGTCGTACGGCAGCTTCGAGCCGGGGTCGGGCAGTCGGCCGCCTGCGTCCCCGAGCCCGAACACGCCGATCGGGGTGCGCAGATCGCCGGCCCAGTGGTCGTCCGTCCAGCCGCGCAGGGCGTTGTGCGCGGGCCAGGGCCCGCCCGTGCGCTGCCATCGTCCCGCGGCGTCCCGTTCGTAGAGCACGGCGGTGGCCTTGCTGGTGTCCAGGGCCCCGCCCGTGACGACGAACGCCTGCTTCGTACCGTCCGGGATCCGCTTCAGCATCGTGGGACCGACACCGGGCGGGCCGGCGGGTCCCTTCGGTCCGGTCACGGTGGTCCCGGGCGCACCGAGAGCGCCGGGGGCACCAGGCGCACCGGGGGCGCCGGAGCCGCCGCGTTCCGCCGCGGCTGTCCCGGGGGACGGCGCTGCCTCGGGCGACCGGGGCGAGGCGGCCGGACCCGCGTTCTTGGCCGCGGCGCGCGCTCCGGGCGCGGCGGCCGGAGCGGGTTCTTCCGCCGACACCTTCATGTAGCCGATGACCGCGAGTGTCGCGCAGATCGCGGCGGCCACCACGCGCGGGCCGGTGCGGACGTTCCTGACAGGCATGGGGCAGCATCCTCCGACGCTGGGGACGGCAATGCCGCGATACGTACCCGATCCGGATCCGCGCCTGTCGGATGAACGGCGTACTCACCCGACCGGGGCACAGCGGACGGCGTGTCACGGTCCGCCCTGATCTGAACGACCGTCAGGAGGGTGCGCCGCCCCGGACGTTCCGCCACCGGGGCGTCCCGTCGTCCGGCCGGTCGGGGCCGGCGACGTGGGACGGGACTCCGCGCCGCTCGGCGAGGGCGTGACCTGCGCGCCGGGCCCCCTCGGCCTCGGGCCACGGCGAGACCGTGCCGTCGAAGAGCCGGATGTCACCGCCGTGCCGGATCACGGCCGGCCGGTGAGGGACCTCCGGCTCGTCCGTGACGACGACGAGGTCCACCATCCAGCCGAACGTGTCTCCGTCCCAGAGCGCCTCGACCGCCGCGGGGCGCCCCGGCAGCATCGCGGCCCGCGCGGCGAGCGCAGCCGCGAGCGGCTCCGTGGGCCCGGTCCCAGGCTCGGGCCGAGCTCGCCGTAGCGCTCGTCCACCATGTCGAGCGTCTCGTGCAGACCTGGCAGGGACTCCTCGGGGAGGGCGTCCCGCACCTCCTTGACCGCCATGACGGGGCGGTCGAGGCGTATGTGGGCGTCGACCGCCCGGCGGACACCGAGCGGGAGCAGGGTCCAGATCTCCGAGTTCATGATCCCTTGTCAGGCGGTGGCGACAGGGGTCTCGTCGAGCTCCCAGGCGTGGCGCTTGAAGTCACGGACGAAGTCGGGGTGGTCCTCCCAGTTGCGGGCGACGCGGCGCAGGACGTCCCAGTTGTGCTCCAGGGCCTGGTCGATGATGTGACGGAGCGCCGGGTCGGCCGCGGCCCGCTGGTCGGCGAGGCCCTTGACCGCCGCCGCCGCCTTCACGGTGCCGAGGAGGGCCCGCAGCGCGCGGGAGGTGTCGTCCATGCCGAATCCGTGATCGCTGCCGTTCTCGGGGTCGAACAGCGGCCGGAGCCGGTCCTCGATGAACGCGGTGATCCGCTCGAAGTGCTGGACGTCCATCGGGTTCTCCCAGTCCTGCCGTCACCCCCGCGGGGTGACGGCCTGTCGCGTGCTTCCGTGGTCCGCGCGGTGTTTCGTCCGCGCCCGCCGATTATCCCGTCCCGGCTACGGAAGTGACGGCGGGGCCGTCCGTACGCCGTCCCAGAGGGCGTACGCGGGCGCCGCGCCCTCCGTGCGGTCGCCGGGCACGTCCCAGACGTGGACGGCCCGTGCGGTGGTGTCGGCCGGCGAGGGTGTGAGCGGGACGGTGAGCGGGGCCCATCCCGGGTCTCCGCCGGCGGCGAAGGCGGTCCAGGCGTGGACCATCCGCCGAGAGAGGGCCCGGTCGTCGGCGTCGGCGGGGCCACCGGTCAGGAAGTCGACGCCGGTGGCGTCCAGGGTGCCGAAGGCGAAGGGCACGTCGGCGGCGTGCCAGGCGCGCACCGGGCTGCCGTCGGGGCGGGTACGGCGCCGGTCGAAGCGGGACAGGAACGTGCGGCCCGCCCCGGCGCGGGCGTGGGCCTCGGCGAGGCGGACGGTGGGCACGGAGAAGACCGCGTCGCCCGCGAGAGCCAGGAACACGTCGAGTACCGGCGCCCCGGGCATGAGGGCGCGGTAGGCGGCGACGAGGGCCGGGGGAAGACCGTGGTCGGCGGCGAACCGGGCGAGTCCGTCGTCGGTGGTGACGGTCGGCATGCTGCCGACCTGGTGCATCAGCCAGTACTCCTCGGTGGTGTGGCAGACGAGGAGGTCGACCGGGCGTGCCGCGCCGTCCCGGGCCGGGGCCTCGACCGGGTCCCGGGTCAGCAGCACGCCGTCGAGGACGGGGCCGTAGAGGACGGTGTCGTAGTGGAGGTGTCCGGAGGCGGGATCGCCGGCGTACCGCGCCACCACGCGGTCCGAGGCTTCGACGAGCGCCTGCGGGGTCGCGGCGAGCAGGCCGTCGGCGGTGGGGGCGACGCCCGCCGCGTCGGCCACCTCGCGGGCCAGGCGTTCGGCGAGCTCCGGCGGGAAGAAGGCGTCGGGGACGCTGTGGGCGATGGCGCGGCGGAAGAGGCCGTCGGCCCGTGCGCTGCTCATCAGAGAGGCGATCGAGCCACCGCCCGCGGACTGTCCGGCCACGGTGACGTTGTCCGGGTCGCCTCCGAAGGCCGCGATGTTGTCGCGCACCCACTCCAGTGCGGCGATCTGGTCGAGCAGCCCGCGGTTGCCGGGGAATCCGGGCACGTGCCCGAAGCCTTCGAAGCCGAGACGGTAGTTGCAGGTCACCACGACCGTGCCGGCGCGTGCCAGGGCGGATCCGTCGTAGTCCGGCTGGGCGGAGGAGCCGAAGGTGTAGGCGCCGCCGTGAATCCAGAAGAGGACGGGCAGCGGCTCGGGAGTCCCGGCCGGGGCCCAGACGTTGAGCGTGAGGACGTCTTCGTCGCCCGGGCGCCAGACCGGGGAGCCGGGCAGCTCCGCCGACTGCGGGGCGACGGCGCCGAACCCGGTGCACTCCCGTACGTCGTCCCATGCCTCCGCGGGCCTCGGCGCCCGGAACCGCCCGGCGCCGAAGGGCGGTGCGGCGTACGGGATGCCCAGCGTGGTCCGCAGCCCGTCGGCGACCGTGCCGCGCACGGGCCCTCGCTTCGTCACGACGGTGTGGCCGGTACCCGCACGCACAGGTGGATCCCCCTCTCGACGCCGTCGGCCTCCCCGCGCGGCAGCCCACGCTGACACGGGGCTCGGGGGCAGGACAAGCGATTAAAGATCTTGGGCGAGGCCCTGCGGGGTGTGCACGGCGGTGCCGTCCCCTTCCAGTGGCTGTTCGGCCCAGATGACCTTGCCCTCGGCCGTGTAGCGGGTCCCCCAGCGCCGCGTGAACTGGGAGATCAGGAAGAGCCCCCGGCCGCCCTCGTCGGTGGTGCGCGCGTGGCGCAGGTGCGGCGAGGTGCTGCTGGCGTCGAAGACCTCGCAGATCAGGGTGCGTTCGAGGATCAGGCGGAGCCGGATCGGGCCGGTGGCGTGCCGGATGGCGTTGGTGACGAGTTCGCTGACGACGAGTTCGGTGGTGAAGGCGAGCTCCTCCAGGCCCCAGGCGGCGAGCTGACGGGCGGCCATCACCCGCGCGCGGGCGACGACGGCCGGGTCGGCGGGCAGGTCCCAGACGGCGACCTGCCCGGCCGCCAGACCGCGGGTCCTGACGAGGAGGAGGGCGGCATCGTCGGTGTACGGCCTGCTGGGGGCCAGTTCGTCGACGATGCTGCGGCAGAGTTCGTCGAGCGGCAGGTCACGGGATTCCAGGACGCGGCGCAGCCCTTCCTTGCCCGCCCCCGGCGCGGCGATGATCCCGTCGGTGTAGAAGGCCAGCACGCTGCCCTCCGCCAGCGGCAGCTCGACGGATTCGAAGGGGAGTCCACCGACGCCGAGCGCCGGTCCGGGCGGGAGTACGGGGAAGGTGACTGTGCCGTCGGGCGCCAGGACGGCGGGCGCGAGGTGGCCCGCGCTCGCCAGGTCGCAGCGCAGACTGACCGGATCGTAGACGGCGTAGATGCAGCTGGCGCCGACGCCCGCGGGGGTGGCCGCGCCGCCGAGCTCGCCTTCGAGGCCCTCCCGGGTGACCTGGAGGACGAGGTCGTCGAGATGGGCCAGGAGTTCCTCGGGCGAGAGATCCAGGTCGGCGAGGGTCCGCACGGCGGTGCGGAGCTGCCCCATCGTGGCGGCCGCCTCGATCCCGTGGCCGACGACCTCGCCGACGACGAGGGCGACCCTGGCACCCGACAGGGGGATGACGTCGAACCAGTCGCCGCCGAGGCCCGACAGTTCGTCGGCCGGCCGGTAGAAGGAGGCCGCGTCGACGGCCTCTTGTGCGGGTACGCCGTGCGGCAGCAGGCTGCGCTGGAGTACGAGGGCCGCGGCCCGTTCGCGGGTGTAGCGGCGGGCGTTGTCCAGGCAGACGGCCGCGCGCGCCACGAGCTCCTCGGCGAGCCGCAGGTCGTCCTCGTCGAACGCCTCGTCCTGTCGGGCACGGAAGAACGTGGCCATGCCCAGGGTGGTGCCTCGGGCGAGGATCGGCACGACGATCGCCGTGTGCGGCTCGGGCTCGGCGGTCGCCGACGCCATGGGGCCGGATCCGGTGGGCTCGGCGTCCGACGGCCCGGCGTCCGACGGCACGAAGTCGGTGATCTCGGTGCCGGTGGGCGGCTCGGCGCCGGTCGGAGGCTCGGCGCCGGTGGGGGGCTCGGCGGCCGACGGGTCCTCGGCCGGGGGCAGGGGCACAGGGAGGGCCGCGTCCCGTGTCGCGGCGTCCAGCCGGGCGGCGCGCCAGGAGCGGCCGTGGGCCAGGGAGCGGATCTGGGGTGACGAGGGCAGGTAGCCGCACGGCTGCCCCGGCTCCACCATGACCGCGATCCCGCCGGGTACCGTCTGCACACCGGCGCGCATCAGTTGCACGGACGTGGCGCCGCCCGTGGGCCCCGGAGACGGCTCCGCGCCTCTGACGACGGTGTCCAGCAGGTCCACGGCGACGAAGTCCGCCAGGCCGGGAACCGCCACGTCGGCCAGGTCCTGGGCGGTGACGACCACGTCCAGGCTGCGACCGATGCGCTCGCTGGCCAGGGCCATCAGGGCGAGGCGCAGCCGCGCACGGTAGCGGTCGGTGATGTCCACGACCGCGTAACAGATACCGAGGACGCGGCCGTTGTCGTCGTCCAGCCGGACGAACGACATGGCGAGGGCGTGGTCCCGGCCGGGGTGGGACCGGGGGCGGCCCACGTGCTCGTACCCGAGGACGGGCTCACCGGTCGCGAGGACCTGGCGCATCTTCGATTCCACGAGGCCGGCGTTCATGCCGGGCTGGATCTCCCCGAAGCGCCTGCCGCGCCGCTCCTCGACCGTGCCACCGCCGAACTGTTCGAGAGCGGTGTTCGACCACACGCACCGCAGCTCGGTGTCGACCAGACAGAGTCCGACGGGCATCCGGGTGACCATCCGCTCCAGGAGGGCGGGGCCCATGGTCCACTGCCGGGACGGGGCCGCTCCCACGGCGACGACGAGCCAACGGGCCGTGCCCGTCGCGCCGGGCAGCGGCAGCACGGTGACGTCCACGGCGATCGTTCGGCCGTCCCGGTGACGTGCGAGCAGGACCCCCGACCAGCCGCCGTCCCGCGTCGAGACCTCCAGGATGCCGGGGAGCCGGGCGGCCTCGTCCGCCGCGAGCAGCGCGCCGACGTGTCGGCCGCTCAGCTCCGCCGCGGGGTAGCCCAGCAGCTGCTCTGCCGCGTACGGGCGGCCGACGACCGCTCCGTGCTCGTCGAAGAGGAGAACGACGGAGTCTGCGACGCCGAACACCGCCTCGTGCGCGGTGCTGTCTGTGCCCTCAGGTCTCCCCACGGCCGTCGGCTCCGTTTCTCCACACCCCCGCCCGGTTTTTCCCTTCTACCACACTATGACCACTCTCCGACGATGATGTTCGATTCCGTAGTCACCTCTTCGGCGGACGGTCCGGGTTTCCGATCGGCCTGAGGGGTTAGTCAGCACTCAAGGAGCGACGATCCGGGAGGCGGGCAGCGTGACTCGACCGAAGATTCTCGTGGTGGGTGCCGGTTTCGCCGGGGTCGCCTGTGTGCGGCGCCTGGAGCGGCGGCTGACGAGCCGCGAGGCGCGGATCTCGCTGCTGTCACCCTTCTCGTACCAGCTCTACCTGCCGCTCCTGCCCCAGGTGGCCTCGGGTGTCCTGACCCCGCAGTCGGTGGCCCTGTCGTTGCGGCGCAGCGAGCGTCACCGCACGCGGATCATCCCCGGCGGCGCGATCGGCGTGGACACCAAGGCCAAGGTCTGCGTCGTACGGACGATCACGGGTGAACTGGTCGACGAGCCGTACGACCATCTGGTGCTCGCGCCCGGGAGTGTGACCCGCACGTTCGACATCCCGGGGCTGGGTGAGCACGCGCGGGGCATGAAGACGCTCGCCGAGGCCGTCTACATCCGCGACCACGTCATCGCCCAGCTCGATCTGGCCGACGCCGGGCACGACGACGCGGAGCGGGCGGCCCGACTCTGCTTCGTGGTGGTGGGCGGGGGTTACGCGGGAACGGAGACGGCCGCCTGTCTGCAGCGGCTGACCCACAACGCGGTCCGGCGCTATCCGCGCATCGACCCGAAGCTCATCAAGTGGCATCTCGTGGACCTCGCACCCAAGCTCATGCCCGAGTTGGGCGACAAGCTGGGCCGGGCGGCGCTGGAGATTCTGCGGCGGCGCGGGATCGAGGTCTCCCTCGGGGTCTCGGTCGCCTCCGTGGACGCCGAGGCCGTGACGCTGACCGACGGGCGGGTGCTGCCCAGTCGCACCCTGATCTGGACGGCGGGCGTCGCCGCCAGTCCGCTGATCGCGACGCTCGGCGCCGAGAGCGATCGGGGCCGGCTGGTGGTCGGCCCCGACATGGTCGTCCCCGGCGTGGACGGCGTGTACGGCCTCGGGGACGCCGCGGCCGTACCGGACCTGGCCAGGAAGGAGAAGGGCGCGATCTGCCCGCCGACGGCCCAGCACGCCCTGCGGCAGGGCAGGCACGTCGCCGACAACCTCGTCGCCGCCCTGCGCGGCGAGCCGATGTACCCGTACCATCACCGGGATCTCGGTCTGGTGGTGGATCTGGGCGGCCGGGACGCGGTGTCCAAGCCGCTCGGCGTCGAACTGCACGGCGCCCCCGCACAGGCGGTGGCCCGTGCGTACCACTGGTCGGCGCTGCGGACCAATGTCGCCAAGACGCGGGTGATGACGAACTGGCTGCTCAACGCCGTGGCCGGGGACGACTTCGTGCGTACGGGATTCCTGGCGTCCCGGTCCGGCACGCTCGCCGACTTCGAGTACACGGACGCCTACCTGACGCCGGAGCAGGTACGGGCCCACACCGCCGCTCTGAACGCCCGGATCTGACAGGACTCCACGGCTCCGGGCGGTGGCGCGCCGGGGTGTCAGAGCCAGCCGTTGCGGCGGAAGCTGCGGTGGAGGAGAAGACAGGCGACGGCCATGGTGCCGACGACGAGCGGATATCCGTAGGTCCAGCCCAGTTCGGGCATGTGCGCGAAGTTCATGCCGTACACCCCGCAGACCATCGTGGGGACGGCGATGATCGCCGCCCACGCGGTGATCTTGCGCATGTCCTCGTTCTGAGCCACCGTCACCTGCGCCAGATGGGCCTGGAGGATCGAGTCGAGGAGCGCGTCGAAGGACGTGATCTGTTCCGTGATCCGGGAGAGATGGTCGGCGACGTCTCGGAAGTACGGCTGTATCTCCGCCGAGACCAGCGGGAGCGGGGCCGAGGCCAGGGCCTGCAGCGGGCGCTGCAGCGGGGCCACCGCCCGCTTGAGTTCGAGGAGTTCTCGCTTGAGCTGGTAGACGCGGCCGGCGTCGCCGCGTGATGCCTGCTCGCTGAAGACGGCCGTCTCGACCGCGTCCATGTCGTGCTGCACGGCGTCGGCGACCGCGAGATAGTCGTCCACGACGTGGTCGGCGATGGCGTGCAGTACGGCCGCGGGGCCCTTGGCCAGCTGTTCGGCGTCCGCCTCCAGCGCCTCCCGCAGCGGGCCGAGCGAACCGTGCCGCCCGTGCCGGACGGTGATGACGAAGTCCGGCCCGGCGAAGACCATGAGCTCGCCCGTGTCGACGACCTCGCTGGTGGCGGTCAGCTCTTCGTGCTCCACGTAGCGGACGGTCTTGAAGACGGCGAAGAGCGTGTCGTCGTACCGCTCCAGCTTGGGCCGCTGGTGCGCGTGAACGGCGTCCTCGACGGCGAGCGGATGCAGGCCGAAAAGCTCGGCGAGCCCGGCGAACTCCTCGACGGACGGCTCGTGCAGCCCGATCCACACGAACCCGTCAGCCGACGCGCGGACCCGTCGCACCGCCTCGTCGGCGGGACAGGCTCCGCGCTGCCGCACCCCGTCCTCGTACAGCACACAGTTGACGACCGAGCTGCCCAGCGGCGAGCGTGCCGGATGGCTCAGGTCCACGGTCCGGCAGTAGGCACGGCGGACGGTGCGCCTCAGGTTGCGGATGATGGGCACGTCGGGCTCCTCGGGGGCGATCAGCGGCTCAGTGTGCCACCGACGGCCCGTGGGCGGGACTCCTGACAAATGTCACGTCTTCCTGTGAACAGGATCCTCCCGGGGGTGGAGAGCGGGCCGGGGGGCGGCGACAAGGATGGAGTCACCGCACTCGTCGAGGAGAACAGGACCATCCATGTCTTCGTCCCCCAAGGCCCGCCTCGCGGCCGTCGCCACGGCCACTCTGATCAGCCTCTCCGTCTCGGCGTTACCCGCGCAGACCGCAGTGGCGGCGGAGCCGGGCTCGGCCGCCGCCGCGGCCGCCGCCGCGGTGACGCCGGCAGGTCGCGGCCGTCTCGACCGCGCGGCGCTCCGCGGCTCGCTCGACGCGTTCCACAAGGCCGGGATGTACGGCGCCTATTCGGCGGTCCGTGACGGCTCCGCGCAGTGGCGGGGAGCCACCGGATTCGCCGACGTCGACAGCCGCCGGCCCACCGGACCGAACTTCGAGCACCGGGTCGGCAGCATCACCAAGACCTTCACGGCCGTCGCCGTCCTCCAGCAGGCCGGGGCCGGGCGCATCGAGCTCGACGCTCCCGTCGGCCGGTACCTGCCGGATCTCGTGCCCGGCGAACGCGGCCGCCAGGTGACCGTTCGGATGCTGCTCAACCACACCAGCGGCATCGCCGACTACGTCCTGCCCGCCTTCCCCGGCATCCTGGAGAACCCCGGCAAGGCCCTCGACGAGAACCGCCTCCGTCACATCGCCCCCGAGGAACTCGTCCGCCTGGGTCTCGCGGCGCCGCCCGTCGCGGAGCGCGGGACGCACTCGTACTCCAACACCAACTACGTCCTCGCCGGGCTGCTCCTGGAACGCGTGACCGGTGAGAAGGCCGAGTCGTACATCACCCGCAATGTCATACGGAAGGCCGGGCTGCGCCACACGTACTTCCCGAGCTCCCCGTCGCTCAAGGGACCGCACGCCCGGATGTACGAGTCGTTCTTCGGCCTGATCGACCCGCCGCGCGACTACAGCGTCACCGACATGTCGTGGGCGGGCACGGCCGGCGCCCTCGTCTCGACGACGAGCGACCTCAACGACTTCTACCGCTCGCTGCTCAGCGGCCGGTTGCTCGGCGCGGCGGAGCTGCGCGCGATGAAGACCACCGTCCCCGCGTACGAGACCCCGCCGGGCGAGGAGCCGCTGATGCGGTACGGCCTCGGCATCTACACCCTGAAGATGCGTAGCGGCGGCTGGTACTGGGGCCATGACGGCGGCGTCTTCGGCGCGGGCACGTGGGCCCTGTCCACGGAGGACGGTCGTCGTCAGGTCGCCATCGGCTACAACCTGATGAAGTACCAGCGCTTCGACGAGCAGGGCCGACCGCTGCCGGATCCGATCACGGACGCGCTGTACGCCCATGTCGACGGCGCCCTCGCGTCTCCGCGCGGTGCGGTGGCGGGGCAGGGGACCCAGGCGCTTCCCGGGCTGCCGATCGGCCCGGACGCGCTTCACCAGGCGTCCCTGCGGTAGGCGCCACGAGCGGGCTGCCCGGGGGTTCTCGCTGTGGGAGCCCCCGCTTCGACGCGGTCGGCGGCATACGCCATGATCACCGGTCATGAGAGCTCTTGTCGGCATCGAACTGCCGGGCTTCCGACTCGTCGAGCCCGATGTCTGGGTCAGCGACGCGGGTGATGTGCTGTCGCTGCACTTCTTCGCGCTACGTCCGGACCTTCCCGCGTCCCTGGACGACGGCCCGTCGCTGCGCGCCGCGCTGACCCGGATGACCGCGGACGCCGGCGGCGGGCTGATCGAGGCCTCGGTGAAGTCGCTGGGCGGGCTGCCGGCGCTGCGGCAGATACTCAAGCTGCCGATGCCCGGGCAGGCCCATGGGCAGGTCTTCATCGGCAGTTTCACCGTGCCCCGGGCGGAGTGCAGCACGGTGGTGAAGATCCAGGCGCCCGAGCGGGGGACGACCGGGATGCGTGAGGCGATGGTGATGGCGCAGGTCGGTCCGGACGCCTTCTTCCGGGCTCATCCCTACGCCCCGGAGGTGCGGGGCGGGCTGCCGTTCCACGCCGCGGACCATGCCCGGTACGACGCCGAGTTCCCGGACCACCCGCTGACCCGGGTCAGGAACGTGCTCGGCGCACTGGCCGAGGGCGTCGGTGTGGCACCCGAGTTCGCGGCGCTGGCACCGTTCACGGGGTGAACCCAGCCCCGCCCCGACCGCCGCAAGGCGGCGGGGCGGGGCTACGGGACAGCCCTTAGGTTCACCGGGAGGCGGCCGCTCGTCGGGGAGTCGTGTGGAGCGTCGCCGCGAGGGTGGCGAGCCAGGCGAGCGTCGCGGTCCACAGCAGGATCTGTCCCAGGGTGTCGAGCCACCCGACGGCCGCGGCCGCCGACGTCGAGAGGCAGGCGACCGCCGTCATGCCCATCGGGAAGACGGTGGCCCAGCGCTGTACGTCGTAGGCCAGGCGCGGCCGGAGCAGCTCGGCGACGAGCAGGACGGCGTACCAGACGAGGTCGACGATCAGCAGGAACAGGGTGGTGCTCCGCAGGGAGGCATGGGTCGCGCCGGTCCATACACCCGTCATGAGGAGCTGGGAGCCGGCCAGGGCGGAGATGGCCATGGCCCCGCCGGCCACCCAGTGGTCGCCGGCGCCGGCGCTGACCTGCCCGAAGTCGAAGCGGAGCAGGGCGGCGAGGTAGAGCAGCAGGCCGAGCAGGAAGAAGGCCAGGGACGTGTGGGCGAGCCAGTCGCCCGCCGTGGGTGTGAGGGTGGCGCCCAGGACCGCGAGCGCCTCGGTGGCGACACAGATCAGGAAGACACCGCCCGGCATGCCGCTTCGCAGGTGTGTCAGGACCGCCATGAGCAGCACCGCCCACAGCACGGCCGATCCGGCGAGAAGCACCGCCGCCAGGTGGGTCCAGCCGAGGAGGGCCACGCGGACACCGAGCACCGTGGTGGCGGCGACCGCGGTCAGCGCGGGCGGGGTGTCGGCGTCGGCGAACCAGCGGCGACGGCTGCGCAGCAGCCGGGTTCCGAAGTCGAGCGCGAGCAGCACCCACAGTGCGCCCGCGACGCCGAGCAGCGTGCGGGACACCGCCTCCAGGCCGGTCAGATGGAAGCCGACCGAGATGATGCCGGTGCCCATCACCGCGGCTCCCGCGGCGGGCGGCAGCTCGGCCCACCAGCGGGCAGTGCGCTCGTTCATGATCCCCATCGCAACGGCTCTCCACCGTGTCCGCCACTCGGCACGGGGCGCGGGAGCGGAACGCCACCCGGTGGGGCGCGCCCGATGGGGCGGTTCCGGCGATGCGGAGCCGGTGGACGGGTCGGGCCCGTCCACCGGGCCGGGTCAGATCTGGGCGGAGATCCGGGCCGTCGCCAGGAGTGCCTCGGGCGTGATGAGCGACGTGGAGCCCGGTGCCGTACAGGCGTGGGCGCCCGCCGCCGCACCCAGGCGGGCGCAGTCAAGGACGTCCCGGCCGGTGAGCCTGCCGTAGAGGAAGCCGCTGACGTACGCGTCGCCGGCGCCGTTGGTGTCCACCACGGGTGCGTCGGGCGCGACCGCCGGAATGTGCCGCGGCGTCGGGTCACCGTCCCGGGTGAGCACGTAGGAGCCGTCCGCGCCCGCCGTGGCGACCACGGTCCGGGCGCGGCCCTCGCGCAGGATCTCCCGCATCAGCGTCGGTGTGCCCTCGCCCGCCCCCGCAGCGCTGAGGAAGACGAGGTCGGAGCGCAGGGCGAAATCACGGTGATGGTCGTTCCGTCCGTCCCAATCGTGCAGATCGGTGGAGACCGGCACTCCGAGCGCCTCGATGTCGTCGTACAGGAAGCGTGCGAAGTTCATGATGGAGACGTGGGCGTGGCGCGCACGGCGCAGCCGGGGCAGGTAGAACTCCCTCGGCATGCGCAGGTCCGCCGGGTCCCGGCCGTCGTAGAAGGACATCCGGCGTCCTGTCGCGTCGACGAAGTTGACCGCGCGCCGGGTTCCCGCGGGTGAGATCACGGGGGCGAACTCCACGTCCCCCTCGGCCATGCGCCGTCGTACGATCGCGCCCATCCAGTCGTCTCCCACGCAGTCGAGCAGTGCGACCCGCAGGCCGAGGGCCCGTGTTCCGAGGGCCACGTTCCCGCCGGTGTGCCCGGGCCACTCCTCGATCGGTCCGACGTGGACCGAGTCGGCGAGGGGGACCGGCAGGGCGTCGACCCGGATGACGGTGTCCACTCCGCTGCCACCGAACACCACGACGTCGTACCGGTCGTGTCGTTGACTCACTTCTGCCGCCTCTCAGGTCCCGCCGCGACCAGTATGGCGGGGGGGTACTCGGCGGTGGCAGCCGAACACACGTCCCCTGGACGGTGGTCGGTCCTGCCCGGGGCGCATGCGCGCGAGCAGCGTTCCGTCGACGAGGTCTCGGATGGCGACCCGCGGCTCCTCGACCGCCTCGAGCAGGACGGCCGGCTCCGCTTCGCCGACCTCGCCGAACGCGTCGGTCTCTTTCCCGGCGCGAGCCGCGCCCGCACCCTGTGCCTTCTGGACGGCGGGGTGGTGAAGGCGCCGGCGCCGGTCCGGCCCGAGGTGCCGGGCCTGGGGTGCGCGTGCGGCTTCGCTGTACGACCCTCGGCGCACCGGCGGAGTAGGCCCAGCGCGCGGGGCGCCGGGAGGCGGGGAATCATGCCCTTATGAACGAGAAGCCGGTCGTCGTCGGCGTGGACGGGTCCGAGCACAGCCACCTGGCCCTCGAATGGGCCCTGAGCGTGGCGCAGCGGCTCGACGCTCCCCTGGTCGTCGCCCATGTGCGCTCCGACGCGCTCCAGCTGGGCAGGGCCCGGATCGCCTCCCTGGGCGAGACGCCCGACGTCCCCGACGCCGTTCTCGACGGTGTCCGCGCATGGGTGGAGGAGCAGAGCCCGCGGGTGCCGGTACGGTTCGACTCGCTCGACGGCTCCGTGTCGGACGCCCTGCTCGACGCGGCGCGGACCGCACGGTTCCTGGTGACCGGATCGCGTGGACGGGGCGGCTTCGCGAGTCTGCTGCTCGGTTCCTCCGGCCGGACCCTGGCCGCCTCCGCCCCGTGCCCCGTCGTCGTCGTACCGCACGAGGCGCGGACCGTGTCGCTGGAGGGCGACGCCGAGTCGGGGCGGGTCCTCGTCGGGCTGCACCCGGAGGAGACCGGCGACGAGGTCGTGGACTTCGCCTTCCACGCGGCCCAACAGCGGGGCGTGGCTCTCGAAGTGGTGACCGCCTACCGGTTGCCGCCGTCGCCGATCATGCTGGCCGGTCCGCCGGCGCCCGCCCTGCAGATGCCGCCGCCGGTGCCCGTGGACGAGACCCCCGAGCTGGTCAGGGAGACCGTGAGCCTCCAGGAGGACCGGCTGCGGCCGTTCACCGAGCGGTACGGGGACGTCGAGGTCGTGCCTGTCGTCGTACCGGCGGACGCGGCGGGGCGGCTCGTCGAGGGGTCACGGCGCGCGGCCCTGGTCGTGGTGGGCCGGCATCGCCGACACCGGGTGGCGACGCTCCTCATGGGCTCGGTCGCCCACGCGGTGCTCCATCACGCCCACTGCCCGGTCGCGATCGTTCCACCCCACGGGCCCACGTCGCCCTGAGGGGGCGCCGACGCCCCGTCGCCGAAGTGCATCGGCTCGCCTTTCCGACGTGCTCCCTGCCTGCGCGGAGGGGGCTCCGACGCGCCCGCCGCGTCCGATCCTTCGCGTGCGGATGTCCGCGCGGGTCAGGCCAGGAGGCCCCTGGCCGCCCGGTCCAGGACCGTGGCGATCCGGCCCCAGGTCTCCTCGTCGCGGGCCACCGGCTCCAGCCTCTCCCCTTGTCCCGTGCCCCATACGGTGGCGAGCGCGACGGGGTCCTCGCCCGTCGCGGCGGAGGCCGCGAGCGCGGCCGCGCCGAGGGCGACGAGTTCGGTCGCGGCGGGGACGGTCACGGGGCGGCCGGAGAGACGGCGGATGGTGTCCCTCCAGCTGCGCCCCCGGGCGCCGCCGCCGATCAGGAGCAGCGGACGGTCCCGTACCGCCGCGTCCGAGGGGTCGAGGCCGCAGGCGCCGAGGAGGTCGTCGAGGGCGCGCAGCACGGTGAACGCGGCGCCCTCGTAGGCCGCGCCGAGGATCGCGCGTGGTGTGGTGGTGTGGCGCAGTCCGGTGACGAGGCCGGTGGCGTGCGGAAGGTCCGGGGTGCGCTCGCCGTCGAGGTACGGCAGGACGACGACGCCGTCGCCGCGTGCGGAGTCCTCGCGGTCGAGGCCGAGCAGGCCGGCGAAACGGTCCACGGCCAGGCCGCAGTTGAGGGTGCAGCCGAGGGGGAGGTAGGTGCCGTCGGTCGCGGCGAATCCGGCGAGGCCGGGGGCGGCCGGTCGGGTCCGGGTGGCGGCAAAGACGGTGCCCGACGTGCCGAGGCTCACGACGGGATGGTCCAGGAGCCCCGCGCCGCCGAGACCCAGACCGACGGCCGCGGCCATGTTGTCTCCCGTGCCGGCCGCGACGGCGACGCCGGACGGCAGTCCGAGCGCGCGGGCGGCGGCCGGGGTGAGGGCCCCGACGCGGGTGGCACCGCTCGGGGCGACGACGGGCAGCAGGGACTCGTCGAGGGCGAGGAGGGCCAGGATCTCGCGGTCGTACGCGGAGGTCGACGTGTCGTACCAGCAGGTGCCCGAGGCGTCCCCGGGGTCCGTGGCGGCGACTCCGGAGAGGCGCTCCGTCAGGAAGTCGTGGGGCAGCCGGACGGCGGCCGCGGAGGCGGCGACGGCGGGTTCGTGGGCGCGCAGCCACTGCCATGTGGTGGCGGTCATCGAGGCGACCGGCACCGAGCCGGTCCGGGCGAGCCAGCCGTCCGGACCGCCGAGCTTCGCCGTGAGTCCGACGGCCTGAGGGGCGGATCGGGTGTCGTTCCAGAGCAGGGCGGGGCGCAGCGGGCGGCCCTCGGCGTCGAGGACCACGAGGCCGTGCTGCTGGCCCGCGACGGCGATGCCGGTCACGCAGGAGGAGGGCGCGCCCGCGTCGGTCAGGGCCGCGGCGACGGCGTCGCGCAGTGCCGACCACCACTGCTCGGGGTCGCTCTCGCGGGCTCCGCCCTCCCCCGTGACCGTGTGTGCGGCCCGGCCGGTTCCGCGTACGGCGCCGGTCTCCGCGTCGACGACGAGCGCCTTGGCGGACTGTGTGGAACTGTCCACGCCGATCACCAGCGGGGGCGCGGAGCGCGTCGCCGTCATGGGTCTCACCTTTCGTCGAACCGCGTGCTCATGTCGGCATGGAGTCGTCGACCACCCTGACGCGGCGCCGTCGTCCACTCTGGCGCCGAGTCGCGACGTGCCGTATTAGTTATCTCAGAAAACAAATAGATGGGCCAGGTCGCGCCGCGCCCTTTCTCCCGAGAACCGCAACAAGAGGGACAGACCATGACGGAACACATCTCCCCCGCACGCTTCTCCCCCACCCCCGAGGACCGGTTCACCTTCGGCCTGTGGACCGTCGGCTGGCAGGGCCGCGACCCCTTCGGCGAGGCCACCCGCCCCGCGCTCGACCCCGTGGAGTCGGTGGACCGGCTCGCCGCACTGGGGGCCTACGGGGTCACGTTCCACGACGACGACCTGATCCCCTTCGGCGCCCCGGAGGCGGAACGTGAGGCCGTGGTCAAGCGCTTCCGGGCGGCGCTCGACCGCACCGACCTGAAGGTGCCGATGGCCACGACCAACCTCTTCACCCACCCCGTCTTCAAGGACGGCGGCTTCACCGCCAACGACCGGGACGTCCGCCGCTACGCCCTGCGCAAGACGATCCGCAACATCGACCTGGCTGTCGAACTCGGCGCCACGACGTATGTCGCCTGGGGCGGCCGCGAGGGCGCCGAGTCAGGTGCGGCGAAGGACGTCCGGGTGGCGCTGGACCGGATGAAGGAGGCCTTCGACCTGCTCGGCCGGTACGTCACCGAGCAGGGCTACGAGCTGCGCTTCGCGATCGAGCCGAAGCCGAACGAGCCGCGCGGCGACATCCTCCTGCCGACGATCGGCCACGCCCTGGCCTTCATCGAGCGCCTGGAACGGCCCGAGCTGGTGGGCGTGAACCCGGAGACGGGCCACGAGCAGATGGCCGGACTCAACTTCCCGCACGGCATCGCTCAGGCGCTCTGGGCCGGCAAGCTCTTCCACATCGACCTCAACGGCCAGTCGGGCATCAAGTACGACCAGGACCTCCGCTTCGGCGCGGGGGATCTGCGCCAGGCGTTCTGGCTGGTGGACCTGCTGGAGACGGCGGGGTACGAGGGCCCGCGGCACTTCGACTTCAAGCCCGTCCGCACGGACGGCTTCGACGGGGTGTGGGAGTCCGCGAAGAACTGCATGCGCAACTATCTGATCCTGAAGGAGCGCGCGGCCGCCTTCCGTGCCGACCCCGAGGTCCAGGAGGCTCTGGCCGCCTCCCGACTGCCCGAACTCGCGGTCCCCACGGCTTCCGACGGCCTCGCCGGCCTGCTCGCCGACACCGGCGCGTTCGAGGAGTTCGACGTGACGGCGGCGGCCGAGCGCTCCATGGTGTTCGAGCGCCTGGACCAGCTCGCGCTCGAACATCTGCTGGCGGTCCGCTGACCGCGTGACCCCCACCCACCACGACGGGCGCCCGGACCACGGACCGGGCGCCCGTTGCCGTACGCCCCGGACAGGAGAAGACGGTAAGCGCTTTCCGAGAATCCTGCGCGAAGCATTGACGAAACATCAACACCCCCATAGCTCCTCGGCGTTGCACTTCGTACGTCATATATGAGACGCGATACACGAGATCTGAGAGTGCGTCATGACCTTCGCCCCCAGCCCCATCCCCTCCCGCACCCAGTACGTCCTGGAGGCGATCAAGCACGACATCCTGACCGGGGGCCTCAGCCCCGGCCAGGCGCTCGTGGAGACCGAACTGGCCGCCCGTTTCGGGGTGTCGAAGACCCCGGTGCGCGAGGCCCTGAAGACCCTGGCCGGCAGCGGTCTCGTGGTGATGAGCCAGTACAAGGGCGCGACGGTACGGATGGTGGACGCCGGCATGGCCCGCGCGGTCTACGACGTACGGCTCCTGCTCGAACCGGAGGCCGTGCGCCGAACCGTCACCGCCGGCGCGCCCCTCGACGAGGCGCGGACGCGCTCGGCCGGGCCGAGGCCGCCGAGGATCCGGCCGAACGCTCCCTGGCCAACCGGGACTCTCGCGCGGCCTGCGTGACCGGTCGGACCTCCTGACGCGCCGGGACACCCGCTTCGGATGGGTGGGCACCGGCCACCACGCTCCGGACCCGGGTCTAGCGGGTGTCGCCCTCCCAGTCCCAGTGCACGCCGTCACCCTCCCGTGGCCCGTAGCGGGCGTGGCCGCCCGGGCCGTAGGCGCCTATCTCCGTGGCGAGGGCGGCACCCTCCTCGAGCTGTCGTGCGGTCCATCCCGTGACGTCGAGCAGAAGGCCGTCCAGGGGGCCGGCCACCAGCTCGCGGTAGACCCGCCCGGGTCTGGGGCCGGGATGGGGATCGTCATGGTCGGCGCCGTACACACGGCCTCGCATCAGCTCGTCCATACCCGGCAGCATCGCACCCGGCACTGACACTCGCCCGGTAGCGCCCGGGCGGTCAGTCCGCCGGGGCGATGTTCTGGTTCGAGCGGAAGACGTTGCCGGGGTCGTACTCCCGCTTGAGCGCGCGCAGCCTGCGGAGCTTCTCGGCGCCGTACGCCTGCTCGACGCGGGCCGCGCCCTCGTCCATGAGGAAGTTGACGTAGACGCCCGCGTGGTACGGCTCCAGAGCGGACCACCACGCCCGCGCCCACGCCTTCGCGTCGTCGAATCCCTCGGCGTCGAAGCAGTTGCCGTTGATGTTGAAGGTGTGGCCCACGCTCCGCCCGCTGCACGCGGTCTCGTCCTCACCCACGCGGGCGACCGCACCCCCCAGGTGGAAGATGTTGCAGGTCGAGAGCGGGGAGGTGAGCCGCTGGGCGTGGGCCGCGCTGATTCCGATCACCTCGTCGTCGAGGCGTTCGATGTCGCAGGAGCGGACGTAGTACCACCAGCCGAGGCGGAAGGACGGGTCGAACATGGACTGGTGCTGGAGGAAGGGCTTGGGCGCGCAGAGGTCGAGGAGCGGTGTCCCGAACGTCCGCAGGGGGCGGAGCACGCGCTGGCCGGTCTCGATCTCTCCCGCGTAGCAGCTGATCACCGCGATGACGGGCCTGCCGTGCAGCTCGGGCGGGATCGTCGGGAGGGGCGGGGCCTTGCGGTGGACGACGATGGTGGTCAGCTCGTCGGGGACGTCGGTGATCCACTCGCGGTAGAAGGCGAGCACGTGCGGCGCCTCTTCCAGCGGCCAGAGGATCGGTCCGGCGAGCACGATGGGCCCCACGGGGTTGAGCCGGAACTCGAACTCGGTGACGACGCCGAAGTTGCCGCCCGCGCCGCGCAGGCCCCAGAAGAGTTCGGGTTCGTGGTCCGCGCTCGCCGTGACGAAGCTGCCGTCGGCGGTGACCAGGTCGGCGGAGAGCAGTTGATCGACCGTGAGTCCGTACTTGCGCATCAGCCAGCCGATCCCTCCGCCGAGGGTCAGCCCGGCGAGGCCGGTGTGCGTCACGATCCCCGCGGGCACGGCCGTCCCGAAGTGCTGCGTCTCGCGGTCGAGCGCTCCGAGCAGGACCCCTGCCTGGGCTCTGACCGTGCGGTTCACGGGGTCGACGCGGATGCCGTTCATGGCCGACATGTCGATGACCAGGCCGCCGTCGACCAGCGACTGGCCGGGGAAGCTGTGGCCCCCGCTCCGTACCGCGACCGGAAGCCCACTGCGTGTCGCGCTCGCCAGCGCCGCGACGACGTCGGCGACGCCGGTGCAGTACGCGATGAGCGCGGGAAACCTGCTGATGGACCCGTTCCAGATGCGTCGCGACTCGGCGTAGGCGGGGTCGTCGGGACGGACGAGCCTGCCGGAGAAGGATCGCTCCAGCTCCTGGAAGGCCGCCTCGTCCACGCGCGCGGCTGCGGGAGGTGCGCCCATCGTCACTCCTCGGCCGGTCGGGCCCCTCCTGCCAGGCTCCCACCGGCCGGGAGCCGGTGCCAGCCCGGTCCGGGAGCACCGGTACGCCGACGGCGCGGGGGCCGGCGCCGGGGCCGGGCTCAGGCGCCGACGGTTCCGTCGACGCCCTCGCGGAGGAAGTCCGCGTGGCCGTTGTGGCGGCCGTACTCGAGCAGGACGTGGACCATGACCATCCGCAGGGACACGTCCTCGCCCCACCGCGGCTGGTGTCCCGTCAGGTCCAGGGACCCGGCCTCGCGCTCGATCCGCCGGGAGGTCTCGACCTCGGCCTCCCAGGCGGAGAAGGCCTCGGCGCGGGTGGACCCGCTCGCGTCGTACGCGGCCTGGAAGTCGATCTTCTCCGACCAGACCATCGGCGCCTCGCGGTCCTCGAAGACACGACGGAACCAGGCGCGTTCCACCTCGGCCATGTGCCGGACGAGGCCGAGCAGCGACAGGGTCGAGGGAGCCATCGAGCGCTCCCTCAACTGCGCGTCGTCGAGTCCCTCGCACTTCATGGCGAGCGTCGCGCGCTGGTAGTCCAGAAAGGCGCGGAGGGTCACGCGTTCGCCCCCGAGCAGGGGTGGCGCGATGCGTGGGTCGGTGGTCACGGGTGCTGCTCCTCATCGAGATCCGTCGCGTTCCCCGAACGTACCCGGGTCTTCGGGGAGTTCACTCGCCGGGTGGGCGCTTCCGCTCCGCGGTCAGCGAGGCGACGAGTACACCGGCCAGGCCCGCCCAGGCCGGCACCGCCGCGCCGCCGACCGTGGCCCCTCCCACCGCACCGAGCGCGAGCGCCGCGCCGGCCCCGGCGCCCAGGGCCCGCCGGTCGGTGGCGAAGGCCCAGGCACGACGGCCGGCGCCGGGTCTACGCATCTCGAGCACCGCGGCACGGCACACCAGCACAGCCGCGGCGACCACCGCGGTCATCACGGACGCGTCCATGGCCACCCGCCTCTCCCACGCCCCCATGGTCGCGCGGTCCGTCCGGCCCGCACAGAGGTGTGACCCGGTGTGACGGGCCGACACGTGGCGCGACCACCCGAGATGCGGGGCCGCGGGGCCCTGGAGCATCCTGTCTGTGTGACGTCGCACCGCGAGGCCGACCCCGCCCCGTCGGCCCGGACCGGGGACGTTCCTGGGAACGGCGAGGCCGACGGGCGGCTGCTGGACGCCCTGCCGCTGGTTCTGGCCGAGGGCACGCTGCGTTCGATCGAGGCGGTCGGGGGCTACGCGGGCACCGTCTATCTGCGCTCCGGGACACCGGACCTGCTCCGTATGGCAGTACTCGCCGGACTCCCCGGCCAGCTGTTCCGGCCCTGGTGGCGCATGCATGCGAACCGTCCGTTCCCGGTGGCCGAGGTGCACCGCTCGGGCCAGCCGGTGCACCTCTCCGACGTCGACGAGGCGATGCGCCAGTTCCCCCAGCTCGTGGCGAGCCTCCCCTTCCCCTTCGCCTCCCTGTACGCACCGATCGTCAGCGGCCGGGAACGCTTCGGGGTGCTCGTGGTGCTGCGCACGCCGAGCCCCGGCGTGCCGGTGAACACCCGGGACCGGATGCGGATGGCGCGGGAGGCGCGCCGGCTCGGCGACACCCTCATGAGCCTCGCCGAGAGCGGCACGGTCGTCGAGTGGCCCGGCGAGCCGGTGTGTGTCCAGCTCCCCTCGGGCGGTACCAAGCCGGTCCGCATCGGCCACTTCGACTGGGACCTGACGAGCGGCACCGTCACCGCCGACGCCGGGCTGCGGGCGATCATCGGGGAGAACACCGACGACCCGTTCCCCGGGACCATGGAGGCGCTCACCGCGCGCCTCGCACCGGAGGACAGCGCCGCGCTGTGGACCATGGCCCGCCGAGCGGCCGAGTCGGGTGCCCAGATGGCGCGCCGGATCCGGCTCAAGGGTCCCGACGGCGGGCTCCACCTCCTGGAGGTCTCCGCCCGCGCCGCGGGCGACCGCCCGGGGCGGCTCAAGGGATCCCTCGTCGACCTCGGCACCGGCCTGGTCGGCTCCGACGCCACCGACCGGCTGCCACGGGCCATCATCGCGATCGACCGCCTGGGGCGGATCACGTACGTGAACCATCTGACCGAGGCCCTCCTCGGCAGACCCCGGGCCTCACTCGCCGGGCTGACCATGTGGGAGGCCCTGCCGTGGTTCAGCAATCCCGGGTACGAGGAGCACCTGCGCGCCGCGTTGCTCTCCGACGAGCCGGTGCACTTCCTGGCCCACGTCCCCGACGGGGAGTGGATCTCGGTCTCCCTCTATCCCGGCCACGACGGCGTCACGATCGTGCTGCTCCCCGAGACCGACCCTGCCTACAAACCCGGTTCGGTCGCCCAGCCGGATTCCGGTCTCGGCTCGCCGGCGGACCGGGCGTCGGCGTTGTACCGACCGGTGGCGCTCGCCATCGCGCTCACCGAGGCGGTCACGGCCCGCCAGGTGTCGGCGGTGGTGACCGACGAGCTGCTGCCCGCGTTCGGCGGCCGGCAGCTGGCGATCTATCTGCTGAGCGACCGGCATCTGTACCTGGCGTGGGAGACCGGGTTCCCGCCGGGATTCCTGGAGCCTTTCGACGGCGTGGGGCTGGACGCCCACCTGCCCGGCGTCGAGTCGCTCACGACCGGCCGGCCGCTGTTCTTCGAGTCGATCGAGCAGATGAGCCGCGCCTATCCGGAACTCCCGCTGGACGCGCTCTCGGGGGCCCGCGCCTTCCTGCCGCTGATCGCCTCGGGCCGGCCGGTCGGCTCGTGCATCCTCGGCTTCGACCGGCCGCGCGGATTCAGTCCGGAGGAGCGCACGGTCCTGACGGCATTGGCCGGGCTCATCGCCCAGGCCCTGGAGCGGGCCCGGCGGTACGACAGCGAGGCCGCTCTCGCCCGCGGGCTGCAGGACGCGCTGCTCCCGGCGCGACTGCCGGTCCGCGACCACGTCGACACCGTGGCGCGGTATCTGCCCGGCACCACGGGCATGGACGTGGGCGGCGACTGGTACGACGTGGTCGAGACCGGGCGGGGACTGCTGGCCCTGGTGGTCGGCGACGTCCAGGGCCACGGGGTCGCCGCCGCGGCGACGATGGGGCAACTGCGCAGCGCGGTACGGGCCTTCGCACTCGGCGGCCATTCCCCGGAGGAGGTGCTGAAGGGGACGAACCGGCTGCTGATCGACCTCGATCCCGGGCAGTTCGCCAGCTGCTGCTACATGGTGCTCGACCCGGCGACGGGTCTGGTCCAGGCCGTTCGGGCCGGGCATCCTCAGCCACTGCTGCGGCGCCCGGACGGTACGGCGGAGGTCTTGGAGCTGGCGGGCGGTCTGGTCCTGGGAATCGACGCCGAGGCCACGTATCCGGTCACGGAACTGCACCTGGAGCCCGGGGCGGTCCTCGCGCTGTACACGGACGGCCTGGTGGAGCGTCCGGGCCGGGACATCGACGAGGGGGTCGAGTGGCTGCGCCGTACCTTCTCCGTCACGGGGGCGATTCCCCTCACGGAGACGGCGGACCGGCTGATCCGGGACGCCCGGCAGGCCACCGACCGTCCGGACGACATCGCGGTCCTGCTCGCCGCCCGCTGGACGCACTGAGCGGTCGCCGGGGATCGGCGGCGCTCGTCTTCCCGCACCGGACGACCTCACCCGGTCGGGCCCGCGGCGCTGGTCGGCGAGGGCGGGGGCGGAGAGGCTGGGGGCATCAGACAGGCAGCCCGAGGAGGACATATGCAGCAGGACAAGCAGCCGGAGTACCGCCCCGTGGTCTTCCGCGACCGCTCCGCCGGGTTCGCCTTCCTGACCCGGTCCACGGCGACGAGTGAGCAGACCATCGAGTGGGACGACGGCAACAGCTATCCCGTGGTCGATGTCGAGATCTCCTCCGAGAGCCACCCGTTCTACACGGGCAAGGCGCGCACGGTGGACACCGAGGGCCGCGTCGCGAAGTTCGAACGCCGGTACGGGGAGGGCGGCGAGGAGTCCTGACCCGGCACGGTCGGCTCCGTTGCCGGCGGGCGGTGGCCCACGGGGAACGGACGACCGCCCCCGCGTTGTGCGCTGCGGGGGCGGTCGTACGGATCGGTACGGATCAGGCCTCGACGACGCCGGACGCGGCGACGGCGATCTTGGCGCTGGTCGCACCGGAGCGGGAGCCGAGGGACTCGATCTTCTTGACCAGGTCCTGGCCCTCGACGACCTCACCGAAGACGACGTGCTTGCCGTCGAGCCACGGGGTCAGGACCGTGGTGATGAAGAACTGGGAGCCGTTGGTGTTGCGGCCCGCGTTCGCCATCGACAGCAGGTACGGCCTGTCGTGCTTGAGGGTGAAGTTCTCGTCGGCGAACTTCTCGCCGTAGATGCTCTTGCCGCCGGTGCCGTTCTGGTTGGTGAAGTCGCCACCCTGGAGCATGAACTCGGGGATGACGCGGTGGAACGGGGAACCGGCATAGCCGAAGCCGTGCTCGCCGGTGGCGAGCTCACGGAAGTTCTTCGTCGTCTTCGGGACGACGTCGTCGAACAGCTTGAAGACGATGCGGCCCGCGGGCTCGTCGTTGATCGTGATGTCGAAGTAAACGTTGTTGCTCATGGGGACATCCTGTCATTCCCGCTCACGCTGCGCGTGCACGGGCTGCCCTTCGGAGGGTCACATCAGTCCGCCGGCGTCGGGAGTCCCGGGGAGGCTGTCGGCCACGAGCGGGGCGGCTCCGTCCAGCAGGGGGCCGACCGGATTGTCGTTCTGCAGGAGACCGGTGGTGCCGGTCGCGCCGTGGTCGGCCGCGGAGGCGTGCGGCGGCGGGGTGACGAGGGCCGTGACGACACCGGCGGCGAGGGAGGCGATGGCGAGCATGCTGCGCTTCTTCATGCCCTGGTCAACTGCTGCGAAGCCGAGGAGTTACGGTCCGCGACCCAGGTGAACTGAACGCGCACTTCATATCGCTTGAATTCCTACCAAACCGGTGACCATCGGGATGGCCTTCGACACGAAGCCCGTCTCCAAGGTCCGCACGCTCCACTCCCCGAGCGCGTCGTGCTCGACATCAACCACCCGGTCGGCTGCCGGGCCTGAGAGAGGACACCCCGGCGGGGTCGTACCGGTGACGCCCCCGCCGGGCCGTCCGCTCAGAGGTCGACGCCCGACTCCACGTACACGGTCGTGCCGACCCGTCGTGCGCGGTCGATCTCGGCGAGCCGGGCGAAGCTCCCCGGCGTCATCTCCCGCTCCCACTCGTCGAGACTGAGGAGGCGGAACTCGCTGTGCTCGTCCGGGTCGAGGACGACCCCGGCGAGCTGTTCCTCCGACAGGACGCCCCCGTCGAAGATGAATCCGATGTGGTTGGCGGGCCACTCCTCGCCCCGGTCGGAGACGAAGTGGGTGCCGATGAGCCTGGGCTCGCCCTCGAAGACGATGCCGGTCTCCTCACGGCACTCGCGGACCGCGGTCTGCCACGGCGTCTCCCCCGGGTCCATGTTCCCGCCGGGCCACTGCCACAGCTCGGTGCGGTAGGTGGCACGCAGCTGGAAGGGCCGGCCGTCGGTGTCGGTGAAGTACAGGCAGGCGTACGCCGTCGCCCTCGGCAGCGTCGCGATGTAGTCGGCGGGCGGCAGCCAGGTGTTCGGCATCAGGTCAGCTCTCTTTCGACGGGCCGGGCGGAACGCCTCCATCCAACCGTTCGCGTCACCCCAGCCCGGGGCCTTGCGATCATGTCCACCGGATCGTGTGATCACGGAGCCGCCGGGCCCGCCGCGTACGTGATGATGGCCTGTCGCGACGTGGCGTCAGGCGAAGTCGTCCGGCGGCTCGGCGGGCAGCCGGTCGATGTGCCGCCGGACCAGGTGCTCATGGATGAGGCGCCCGACGAGGGCTGCGCCGTAGACCACGAAGCCGACGCCGACGAGCCAGGACTGCAGCACGAGGACGGTGCCGAACGGTCCGTACGTGAAGGCGTTGGAGACGATCAGCGGGGAGAAGACGAACTGGGAGAAGATCCGCAGCCCGAACAGCCCCAGAGCCGTGCAGACCGCGCCCGGGGCGAGGGCGCGCCAGCGGATGCGGCCGCAGAGCAGGAAGCGCTGCGACCACCAGAAGAAGAGGAAGGTGCCGGTGACGTCGCCGACGGCCACCAGAACGACGGTGGCCGTGGAGGACTCCGCGGGCACGGGGGCGGTGACGAAGAGGAGAAGCGCGACGACGAGTACGGCGAGCCAGACGACGTGACGCCACATGGTGTGCCAGCGGGCGGTGGGCAGGTCCCAGACCCGTTCGTAGCCGGTCTGGACGGCCGACCCGAAGGTCACACCGAACGCGGCGAGGGCGGCGAGACCGAAGGCCGTGGTGCGCTGCAGGGCCTGCCCCGGCTTGCCGAAGAGCTGCTCGACCTCCTCCTGCGAGACCTCGGCGACTCCGAGCCCCTGGATCAGCCAGCGGGCGAAGCCCTGACCGCTGGCGAGGTCGGCCGCGGCGACGACGATGAGCAGCGGGACGAGCGTGAGGAGACTGAGCGCCGCGAAGCCCATGGCACGGTGCATCAGCTCCACCTCGCGGCCGCGGTTCCATGCGAGCCCGACGCCCGAGGTGAGGACGGACCGGTGAAGGCGACGGAACCAGTGACCGTGCTCGGCGGGGGCGCCGTCGTGGGGGGCACCGGGAGTGGGGGGCATGCCACGGGGAGTACCCGCCCGAACGGCAGGACCCCTCCGACATGCCGCCGAACGGGGGATCGGGGCCTGTCACGGGCAGCGGAGTCCGACGGGACGAGGGGCGGGCGGACCGGTCGTGGGCACGCCCGTCCGGTGTCGGTGGGTTCAGGTTCGGGCGGGCGTCAGGCCGGTGCGGGTGCAGCCGTCCGGTGCCGCGTCCGGGCGTCCTGAGGACGCCTGGAGCGCGGCGCTCACCAAGGTCGCCAGCAGATCGATGTCCGATCCCATGTCCAGACGGACCGTCACCCACCCCGAACCGGCGCGCAGTCGCACGGCGCTGGACCCGAGAAGGGCCGGGCGCAGTTTCGCGATCATGGCTCGGGTGAGGTGGACGTCGGCCTCGTGCTCGCCGTGGAAGTGCACGATGTCGTGCGTCGCGCTACGCAGCCCGAGCTCGGCGCCGCACTGGGCGCGGCCGGGGGCCAGCGAGGGCCAGCTCATCAGACGTTCACTGGCGTGCCGGGCGGTGTTCATACCGAGGAGCGTGCCGGGACGGAGGGGCTTGCACAAGCGTCCGGCGGAAAGAATCGCACCGAGGCGTGAAAACCGGCCGTCCCTGGTCACACAGGGCATCTGCCGTCTCACAACGTGCTTCGTGGCGACCGCCGTTCGTGCCGGGGGGCGGGGCGTCCGGGTGACCGCGCCCGGCCCGTCCGGCGAAGGGCCGACGGGGAGGCCGGCGGCGCCGTCCGTCGTCGCGTCGGTGACCTTGGCCGCACGTGCGGTCCGGACGGTTGTGCAACATGGCGGGAGCTGATCGAGTACGCGTACGACCACCGGCCGGTACGGAACCACGCGGCTCCTGGGGGAACACCATGACGACGACCGGGTACTTCAGCTCCGTCGACGACGTCGCCGAGCGACTCGCCACGACCGGGTACCTGGCCTCACCGGCCGTCGCGACCACCGTCTTCCTCGCCGACCGACTGGGCAAGCCGCTCCTCGTGGAGGGTCCCGCCGGGGTGGGCAAGACCGAGCTGGCCAAGGCCGTGGCCCAGGTCGCCGACGCCCGGCTCGTACGGCTCCAGTGCTACGAGGGCGTCGACGAGTCACGGGCCCTGTACGAGTGGAACCACGCCAAGCAGCTGCTGCGGATCACGGCGGGCCGCGACGAGAGCTGGGACGAGACGCGCACGGACATCTTCAGCGAGGAGTTCCTGCTTCCGCGCCCGCTCCTCACCGCCATCCGCTCCGCCGAGCCGACCGTGCTGCTCATCGACGAGACCGACAAGGCCGACATCGAGGTGGAGGGGCTCCTCCTCGAAGTGCTGAGCGATTTCCAGATCACCGTGCCCGAGCTGGGCACCATCACCGCGGCCCGGCGCCCCTTCGTCGTCCTCACCTCCAACGCCGGGCGCGAACTGTCGGAGGCGCTGCGCCGCCGCTGTCTCTTCCTCCACATCGGTTTCCCTGAGGAGGAGCTCGAACGGCGCATCGTGACCTCGAAGGTGCCCGGACTCGACGCGGCCCTGGTGGCGTCGCTGGTGCGCGTGGTCGGCGCGCTCCGCGCCATGGACCTGCGCAAGGTGCCCTCGGTCGCGGAGACCATCGACTGGGCGCGGACGCTCCTCGCCCTCGGTGCCGACGCCCTCGACGAGACGGTGGTCCGCGAGAGTCTCGGCGTGATCCTCAAGCACCAGGACGACATCCTGAAGGCGGCCGCCAAGCTCGACCTGGACACGCTGTGACCGCGGCGCCGGCCGGGGTGGCGCGGCGGCTCACCGGTCTGGTGCACGCGCTCCGCGCCCACGGCCTGTCGATCGGCACGGGCGAGAGCGTGGACGCGGCGCACGCCCTGGAGGCGGTGGGCTTCACCGCCCGGGAGCGGATGCGGGAGGCACTCGCCGCCACGCTGCTCCACAAGGAGGGACAACGCCCGCTCTTCGACCGCGTCTTCGACCTGTACTTTCCCCTCACCTCCACCGACCCGGACGAGGTCGCTCCCGCCGGTGCGTTCGACACCGCGGCGCTACGGGACCGGCTGGCCGCCGCCCTGGCCGCCGACGACCGCTCGGCGCTGACGCGGCTCGCGGGCGAGGCGGTGGGCGGCCTCGGCGGGTACGGTTCCTCTCCGGACTCGGACGGCTGGTCCTCGTACCAGACGCTCGCCCGGCTGCGGCCCGAGACCCTGCTCGCCCGTGTCCGGGCCATGCTCCGCGACACGGCCGTGGGCGGACCGGAGTTCACCGACCGGCTCACGGACGACGAGATCCGGCGGCGCATCGAGGCGTTCCGTGAACGGGTACGGACCGAGGCCCGGCGGCGGGTCGCCGAGCGGCAGGGCCGGGACCGGGTCGCGCGGCGCGCGGTCGCGGGCACTCCGGACAGCGTCGACTTCCTGCTCGCCGGGCGGGCCCGGCTCGACGAGTTGCGGACGACGGTACGGCCGCTGGCGCGCAGGCTCGCGACCCGCCTCGCTGCACGGCGGCGGCGCGCCGCGCGGGGACAGATCGATCTGCGGCGCACGCTGCGCGGTTCGCTGTCGACCGGCGGCGTTCCGATGCGGCCGGTGCTGCGGCGCAGACGTCCCGCGCGCCCCGAACTCGTCCTGCTCTGCGACGTGTCAGGGTCCGTCGCGGGGTTCGCGAGCTTCACCATGCTGCTGGTGCAGGCGTTGCACGACCAGTTCAGCAGGGTGCGGGTGTTCGCCTTCGTCAACCGGGTCGACGAGGTGACCGACCTCGTCGCGCGGGGTGCGGCGGACCCGGCGGGGCTCGGCGCCCGCATCCTCGACGAGGCGGTGCTGACGGGCTGGCACGGCCAGAGCGACTACGGGACCGCGCTGGGCGAGTTCGACGAGCGGTACGCCGAAGCCGTCGGCCCGCGCACCGTGGTCTTCGTCCTCGGCGACGCCCGTACGAACATGAGCGACCCGAACCTCGCGGCGCTGAAGCGGATCGCCGACCGGGCCCGCCGGATCCACTGGCTCAACCCCGAGCGGCCCTCACTGTGGTCGACGGGCGACTCGGTCGCCCTCGCCTACGCCGAGCTGGTCGACATGCGTCCGTGCCGCAACGCGCGCCAGCTGAGTGACCTCGTCGGCAGGCTGCTCCCGTTGTGAGCGCCCGCGTGGCACCATCACGCGTGTGACCACACCTGAGGAACCCGGCACCGACCTGCCGCGAGGGATCGGGGCGCCCGCCACGCGGGCGCTGACCGCCGCGGGCTACACCGCGCTCGACGCGCTCGCCGGAGTGCCGGCGGCAGAGCTCGCGGCTCTCCACGGTGTGGGCCCGAAGGCGCTGCGCGTGCTCCAGGAGAGTCTGGAGGAGCGCGGCCTCTCACTCGGCTGAGCCTCAGGCGTCAGGCGCCGCCGCCCCTCCGCTCGTCCTCGTCGTCGACGATCTCGGCGTCCACGACGTCGTCGTCGGCCTTGGCCTCGCCCTGCGGCGCGTCGCCGCCCGCGGCCTGCGCGGCCTGGGCGTCGGCGTACATGGCCTGGCCGAGCTTCTGGGAGACGGCCGCGACCTTCTCGGTGGCCGTACGGATCTCCGCGGTGTCCTCGCCCTTGAGCTTCTCCTTCAGCTCGGCGACGGCGGTCTCGACCTCGGTCCTGACCTCACCGGGGACCTTGTCCTCGTTGTCCTTGAGGAACTTCTCCGTCTGGTAGACGAGCTGCTCGCCCTGGTTGCGGGACTCGGCGGCCTCGCGGCGGGCGTGGTCCTCGTCCGCGTACTTCTCGGCCTCCTCGCGCATCCGGTCGACCTCGTCCTTCGGCAGCGAGGAGCCACCGGTGACGGTCATCTTCTGCTCCTTGCCCGTGCCCAGGTCCTTGGCGGTCACGTGCATGATGCCGTTGGCGTCGATGTCGAAGGCGACCTCGATCTGCGGGACGCCACGCGGGGCCGGCGGCAGACCGGTCAGCTCGAACATGCCGAGCTTCTTGTTGTACGCCGCGATCTCGCGCTCACCCTGGTAGACCTGGATCTGCACCGACGGCTGGTTGTCCTCGGCCGTCGTGAAGATCTCCGACCGCTTGGTCGGGATCGTGGTGTTGCGCTCGATGAGCTTGGTCATGATGCCGCCCTTGGTCTCGATACCAAGCGACAGCGGGGTCACGTCGAGGAGCAGGACGTCCTTGACCTCACCCTTGAGGACACCGGCCTGCAGGGCCGCGCCGATGGCGACGACCTCGTCCGGGTTCACGCCCTTGTTGGCCTCCTGGCCACCGGTCAGCTCCTTGACGAGCTCGGCGACGGCCGGCATACGGGTGGAGCCACCGACGAGAACGACGTGGTCGATCTCGGACAGGTTGATGCCCGCGTCCTTGATGACGTTGTGGAACGGCGTCTTGCAGCGGTCCAGGAGGTCGGCCGTGAGCTGCTGGAACTGCGCCCGGGTGAGCTTCTCCTCCAGGTGCAGCGGACCCTCGGCGGAGGCCGTGATGTACGGCAGGTTGATCGACGTCTCGGTGGAGGACGACAGCTCGATCTTCGCCTTCTCCGCGGCCTCGCGGAGACGCTGGAGAGCCATCTTGTCCTTGGCCAGGTCGACGCCGTGACCGTTGGCGAACTGCTTCACCAGGTAGTCGACGACGCGCTGGTCCCAGTCGTCACCACCGAGGTGGTTGTCACCGTTGGTCGCCTTCACCTCGACGACGCCGTCACCGATCTCCAGGAGGGACACGTCGAAGGTGCCGCCACCGAGGTCGAAGACGAGGATCGTCTGGTCGTCCTTGTCCAGGCCGTAGGCCAGGGCGGCCGCGGTCGGCTCGTTGACGATGCGCAGGACGTTGAGGCCTGCGATCTCACCGGCCTCCTTGGTGGCCTGACGCTCGGAGTCGTTGAAGTACGCCGGGACGGTGATGACCGCGTCGACGACCTTCTCGCCCAGGTACGCCTCGGCGTCGCGCTTCAGCTTCTGCAGGATGAAGGCGCTCATCTGCTGCGGGTTGAAGGTCTTGCCGTCGATGTCGATCTTCCAGTCGGTGCCCATGTGGCGCTTGACCGACCGGATGGTCCTGTCGACGTTGGTGACCGCCTGGCGCTTGGCGACCTCGCCGACGAGCACCTCACCGTTCTTCGCGAAAGCGACGACGGACGGCGTGGTCCTGGCGCCCTCGGCGTTGGTGATGACGGTGGGCTCGCCGCCTTCCAGAACGCTGACGACGGAGTTAGTCGTGCCCAGGTCGATGCCGACCGCACGTGCCATTTCGATTCCTCCAGCTGACTGACTTGAGTGGAACTGACTCAAGGATGCACGACGACCCTCGGCGCGTCAACAGACCTGAGTGGAGGTGACTCAACTCTTCACCCTGAGAGCCGCTCAAAGAAGCGCCGGAAGGCCCACCGGGGCGCGTCATTCCCCGACTCAGGACCCCTCGCCATGAGAGAGTCCGGGGTGCCCCCGCCAGGCAAACCGGGCGTATCCCACGAATATCCCATGAATGTCACTCGAAAGGGTGTGGGGAATGACGGCCAAGCGCGCACTCGACCTCCTGGGCGGACTCGCCCTGCTGGCCGTCCTGTCCCCTCTGTTCGCCGCCGTCGCCCTCTCCCTCGCGGTCGCGACGGCCGGCGCCGGCGGGGTGATGCGCCGCCGGACCGTGGCGGGCCGGGGCGGACAGGCCTTCACGATGCACACGTTCCGCACGAAGAGCCCGCTGGCCGGAATGCCCCTCCTGGTCCATGTCGTACGGGGGGAGATGTCGCTCGTCGGACCATGCCCACTCACCCCCGGACACCGCGAGTGCGTGGGCGAGTCGCGCCGGAGGCTGACGGTCCGGCCGGGGCTGACGGGGCTCTGGCAGATCAGCGGACGCTCCGAGCTGCCCTGGGAGGAGCGCGAGCTGCTCGACCTCCACTATGTGGACCATCACTGGCTCGGGATGGATCTGGCCATCCTGGCGCGTACGCTTCCAGCAGTCCGCAGGCGTCGCGCGGCGAGCGCTTCGACGGCCGGGAGAACCCGGCCGGCAAGGCTTGCCTGAGCGACACAGATCACCGCAGGCGCCGCTACAGCGCGGAGCCGTGAAGGGGTAATCTCAGCACGGACTGAATAAGTTACCGCTTAGTAGCGCCGAACTCGCCACACTGGGGAGTACAGGCGCTCCGCCTCGCAGGCCCGCCCGAGGAGCCCCTCATGCAACTCGCCGCGATCATCGTGTCGATCGCCATCACGGTGGTGGCCGTCGCGCTGTTCGGCCGCGCCATCGCGCAGATCTACCGCTTCGTGAAGCTCGGCCAGCCCGTGCCCGCGGGCACGCGCACCGGCGACCCCACACAGCGCACCATCACGCTGGTCAAGGAGTTCCTCGGCCACACCCGCATGAACCGCTGGGGTGTCGTCGGCGTGGCGCACTGGTTCGTCGCGGTGGGCTTCTTCTCGCTGCTGCTCACCATCGTCAACGCCTTCGGCCAGCTCTTCCAGGCCGACTGGCTGATCCCGATCATCGGCGACTGGCTGCCGTACGAGATCTTCACCGAGTTCCTCGGCCTGATGACCGTTCTCGGCATCGTGACCCTCATCGTGATCCGGCAGCTGAACCGGCCGGGCGGAGCGGGCCGCAAGTCCCGCTTCACGGGCTCCAAGACCGGCCAGGCGTACTTCGTCGAGGCGGTCATCCTGATCGTCGGCGTCTGCATCATGACGCTGCGCGCCCTGGAGGGCGTCCAGCACCACGTGACGAGCTGGGAGCCGGGCTTCTTCGCCTCGTACCCGCTGATCGCGCTGCTCGACGGTCTCGACCTGAGCACGATCCAGCACCTCACCTACTTCTTCGCGGCGCTCAAGATCGTCACGTCCTTCACCTGGATGATCACGGTCTCGCTGAACACCAACATGGGCGTCGCCTGGCACCGCTTCCTCGGCTTCCCGAACATCTGGTTCAAGCGGAACGCCGACGGCTCCACCGCGCTCGGCGCGCTCCAGCCGATGACGACCGCGGGCCAGGAGATCGACTGGGAGGACCCGGCCGAGGACGCCGTCTTCGGTGTCTCCCAGGTCGAGCAGTTCTCCTGGAAGGGCATCCTCGACTTCTCCACCTGTACCGAGTGCGGCCGCTGCCAGTCGCAGTGCCCCGCCTGGAACACCGGCAAGCCGCTCTCCCCGAAGCTCCTGATCATGTCGCTGCGCGACCACGCGCACGCCAAGGCCCCGTACCTGCTGGCCGGCGGCGGCAAGACCATGGAGGGCGAGGAGAAGGCGTCCGAGGAGCAGCTGGCCGGCGTGCCCGCCGCCGCCCTCGCGGAGGCCGAGCGTCCGCTCATCGGCACCGCCGAGGAGAACGGCGTCATCGACCCGGACGTGCTGTGGTCCTGCACCACCTGCGGCGCCTGCGTCGAGCAGTGCCCGGTCGACATCGAGCACATCGACCACATCGTCGACATGCGCCGCTACCAGGTGATGATCGAGTCCGCCTTCCCGAGCGAGGCCGGCACGATGCTCAAGAACCTGGAGAAGAAGGGCAACCCCTGGGGTCTGGCCAAGAAGCAGCGCGTCGAGTGGACCAAGGAGGTCGACTTCGACGTCCCGATCGTCGGCAAGGACGTCGAGGACCTCACCGAGGTCGACTACCTGTACTGGGTCGGCTGCGCCGGCGCCCTGGAGGACCGGGCCAAGAAGACCACCAAGGCCTTCGCCGAGCTGCTGCACATGGCGGGCGTCAAGTTCGCGATCATGGGTGGCGAGGAGAAGTGCACCGGTGACTCGCCCCGCCGCCTGGGCAACGAGCCGCTGTTCCAGCAGCTCGGCCAGGAGAACGTCGCGATGCTGAACATGGCGTTCGGCGAGGACGACGAGGACGAGTCGACCAGGAAGCCGAAGTCGGCGAAGAAGATCGTCGCGACCTGCCCGCACTGCTTCAACACGATCGCCAACGAGTACCCCCAGCTGGGCGGCGAGTTCGAGGTCATCCACCACACGCAGCTGCTCCAGCACCTCATCGACGAGGGCAAGCTGATCCCGGTGACGCCGGTCGAGGGTCTGATCACGTACCACGACCCCTGCTACCTGGGCCGCCACAACAAGGTCTACACGCCGCCGCGCGAGATCATGGACAAGGTCCCGGGCCTGCGCCAGCAGGAGATGCACCGTCACAAGGAGCGCGGCTTCTGCTGTGGCGCCGGTGGCGCGCGGATGTGGATGGAGGAGCGGATCGGCAAGCGCATCAACAACGAGCGCGTCGACGAGGCCCTGTCCCTCAACCCGGACATCGTCTCCACCGCCTGCCCGTTCTGTCTGGTCATGCTCACGGACTCCGTGAACGGCAAGAAGAACGAGGGCAAGGCGAAGGAGTCCGTCCAGGTCGTGGACGTGGCCCAGCTGCTGCTCGACTCGGTGAAGACGAAGCCGGAGGACGTCGAGGCGGACGCCCCGGAGTCGGATGCGGAGTCCGAGTCGGAGTCGGTCTCGGCCGAGTAGCCGGTACGAACGAGAGAGCCGCCCCGCGCGAGATGCGCGGGGCGGCTTTCGTACGTACGGCTGCGCGCCCTCGCTCCTGGCGGGGCGAGCGGCGACGGTACAGGGCGAACCCGAGCCCTGAGGCCCCGCGGGCCGGCCGCCGGACCCCCGGCTGATCCGTCTTCCGCCCGGACGCACCGTCGGCCTCGTAACCGTGGGCCTCGTAACCGTCGGCCTCGTAACCGTGGGCCGAGGGCCGAGCACCGGCCTGGCAAAGCCCTCAGGGGCCCCCTAGGGGATGTCACAGCTCAGTGGCAAAGGAGCGCCCACACAGCGGAAACGGGTACGTTCAAGGCGTGGCTGGATTCAGGAACGGACGCGGCCGGGAAAACCGCCCCCCGCAACAACAACCGCAGCAGGCGCCGTACGGGTACACCGCGGCCCCGCCGCCCCACCCGCAGCAGCAGTGGGCCCAGCAGGCCCCTCAGGGCGGCGGGTACGGCGAGCCGGAGTACTTCGGGGACCCGCACGGAGCGCAGCAGCATCAGCAGCAGCACTACGCGGCGAACACGCCGGGGCACACGCAGATGTTCAGCGTGAACGAGGACCCCTACGGCGACGCGGCGACGTACCCCGCCGCCGCCCCCGTCCCGACGGGCCCGCGGCTGCCCTGGAAGGCCCTGCTGAGCGGCATCGTGCTGCGCCCGGCGCCGACGTTCCTGCAGATGCGGGACCACGCGGTGTGGGGGCCGGCGCTGGTCGTCACGTTCCTCTACGGCCTGCTGGCGATCTTCGGCTTCGACCAGGCGCGCGACGAGGCGATCGGCGCGACGCTGTCGACGGCGATCCCGTACGTGCTGATGACGGGCGCCGGCTTCGTCGTCGGTGGCCTGATCCTGGGCGCGGTCACGCACACCCTGGCGCGCCAGCTGGGCGGCGACGGCAGCTGGCAGCCGACCGTGGGCCTGTCGATGCTGATCATGTCGATCACGGACGCGCCCCGGCTGGTCTTCGCGATGTTCCTGGGCGGCGAGAACAGCCTGGTACAGGTCCTCGGCTGGGCCACCTGGCTGGCGGCCGGCGCGCTGTTCACGCTGATGGTGAGCCGCTCGCACGACCTGCCGTGGCCGAAGGCGCTGGGCGCGTCGGCGATCCAGCTGATCGCACTGCTCTCGCTCATCAAGCTGGGCACGCTGTAGAAGACGAAAGGAAGGGCCCCCACCGCAAGGAGCGGTTTCCGGGGCCCTTCCTCATTCCGTCCGCACCTCTTCGCCTCAGGCGTCGAGGACCTGGCCCTCGCGCCGCAGCACGGGCGGCTCGACCGACCAGGGGAAGTTGATCCACTCGTCGGTCTTCTTCCACACGTACTCGCACTTCACGAGGGAGTGCGACTTCTCGTAGACGACGGCGGAGCGGACCTCGGCGACGTGGTCGACGCAGAAGTCGTGGACGAGCTTGAGCGTCTTGCCGGTGTCGGCGACGTCATCGGCGATCAGCACCTTCTTGTCGCTGAAGTCGATGGCGTTGGGAACGGGCGCGAGCATGACCGGCATCTCGAGCGTCGTTCCGACCCCGGTGTAGAACTCCACGTTGACGAGGTGGATGTTCTTGCAGTCGAGGGCGTACGCCAGACCGCCGGCGACGAAGACGCCGCCGCGCGCGATGGAGAGCACGATGTCGGGCTCGTAACCGTCGTCGGCGATGGTCTGGGCGAGCTCGCGGATGGCGCGGCCGAAGCCCTCGTAGGTGAGGTTCTCCCGTACGTCACTCATTGCCGTCACACCTGGGTCCGATGGAAGTTCATGAACGAGCGCGAGGCCGTCGGCCCCCGCTGTCCCTGGTAGCGCGAGCCGTACCGCTCGCTGCCGTACGGGAACTCTGCGGGCGAGCTGAGGCGGAACATGCACAGCTGCCCGATCTTCATCCCCGGCCAGAGCTTGATCGGCAGGGTGGCGAGGTTCGACAGCTCCAGGGTCACGTGCCCGGAGAAACCGGGGTCGATGAACCCGGCGGTGGAATGGGTGACGAGCCCGAGCCGCCCGAGCGAGCTCTTCCCCTCCAGCCGCGAGGCGATGTCGTCGGGGAGGGAGATGACCTCGTAGGTCGAGGCGAGCACGAACTCACCGGGGTGGAGGATGAACGCCTCGTCACCCTCGGGCTCGACCTCGCGAGTCAGGTCGAGCTGCTCGACGGCGGGGTCGATGTGGGGGTAGCGGTGGTTCTCGAACACCCGGAAGAAGCGGTCAAGCCGCACGTCGATGCTCGAGGGCTGCACCATGGATTCGTCGTACGGGTCGATGCGCACCCGTCCGGCATCGATCTCGGCCCGGATGTCCTTGTCTGAGAGAAGCACGCCCCCACGATACGCAGAGGGCGCGGACCTGCCCCAATCGGGAACCCGCCGCGCCCCAGCCGATCAGCGCCGCTCAAGCTCCACGGGCACCGCATGCCGCAGCCGCGCACAGCGCGGACAGCGAATGAGCCGCCCTGGGCCGATCCGCCCGGCACCGAGCTGCTGCAGCGGGAACGAAGCGGTACTGAACACATGCCCTTCGGCACAACGAACGACGGTGCGCTCCATCGAACCCATCAAGTCCCTTCCCCGACAAGTGGTGGACGAGAGAGCCACATTAGAACGCAACAGCACCCGCCTCCAGGCGCCGCTCCGTCACGGGGAGGTACGCCTCGACTTCGCGATGGGGTACAGTGTCCGAGTCTGCGGTACCGATCAACGAACCGCCAGGCGGATGTAGTTTAATGGTAGAACATGAGCTTCCCAAGCTTATAGCGCGGGTTCGATTCCCGTCATCCGCTCCACAGTAAAGCCCCAGGTCAGCAACCTGGGGCTTCGTTGTTGTCTAGACCTCTTGGGGACCGCCGTGCCCTCCGCGTGCCCCAACTCAGCTATATGCCCTGCCCACGGCGCTGCCTCCGCACCATTTAGGTGACGCGGAGGCAGCGCCGTCTCGATATGCGGGCGGGCGGCTCTGTGATCCGCACCACTTCCACCCGATGGAACGTTCCTCCGCAGACGCAAGTGCGAGTGTCAGCGCACGACAGAAAGTTGTGGCCTACGGGAGGTGACTGCACTACGGGCACCACCGCGCCCGCCCTCCTGGGCCATGACCACCAGGCCGAAAATCAAGTCGCTGAGGTCGACGGCTCGCAGGTCGAGATCACGGGCGACTTCCGCCAGTGGCGTGCCTTCCGCTCGAAGGGCGGCGAAGACCTTGCCCAACACCTGGGAGGTCTCCCGCGTGAGTGCGCTCTGGGGTTCCGACTTCCGATATCCCATGCGACTGAGCTCGACGCAGTGTGTGCGGTACTGCCATTCGGTGGTGAGGTTGAGTTCGTGCAGGCGGTGGGCGAGTGCCATGGCGGCGACTTTCCAGCGACGCTTCGCCTGCAGGATCCAGGTGGTGCTCGGGTTGCGAGGGGCGTGCGCCAAGACGTCTGCGGCGGGCATGAGCAGGGCGGCAGCGAAGCGGTGCGCTTCCCCTTCGGCCTGGGGCCCATGAGGGACCTGCTCCTCGCCATGCAGAACCAGGTGCCCCAGCTCATGTGCGGCGTCGAAGCGTCCACGCTCGGCCGTCTTCTCGGTGTTCAGCAGCACGAACGGGATGCCGCGGTCCCAGAAGGAGAAGGCGTCCACTTCCGGGCAGTCCCGGGACAGCGAGAACACACGCACGCCGTGCGCTTCGAGCAGGTGAACCATGTTGGGGATCGGGGCGACCCCCAACCCCCATCGAGTGCGGACCAGTTCGGCTGCGCGCTCGGCGGGACAGTTCTCGACACCGGCCTCGCCCGGAAACACTGGTTCGTTGTCGCTGCCGAGACGGCTGAACGAGGTCAAGGACGGAAGGTCTGGCGCCGGCAGCTTGAAGCGAGCCCGGATCCAGTCCTGCAAGATCCGGGCGAGGCGACCACTGCTCAGGGCGATGTCCCGTTGTGAGGCCGTCATCTTGCTCAGCGCCCTGAAGCTGACCGACTCGACGGGCAAGTCGGCAACGTCTTCGGCAACGAAGAAGGACTCAGGGAACTCCAGAGCCTCAGCAAGGCTGGCCAGGGAGGCCGGGGGAGGGTAGGCCCGGCCGTTCTCGTAATCGGACAGCCGGCGGGCGGTGAGTCCGACCATCTGGGCGAGACGGGTGACGGTGAGCCCGCGGCGCTTGCGCGCCAGGACGAGCCGGGATGCGGTGGTCATGGGAGTGCCAATGGGTTGTGGGGTGGACGATCAGCCCAGACGCTCGATCGGGATGTCGATGCCGCCTTCGCCGTCGTCGTCGTTCGGGAACGGGTTGAAGCCCTCGAAGTCGATGTAGGGGAAGATGATCCGCTCGTGCCAGCTGTCGATCTTGCCACGACTCCCCGGGTTGGTCGGCAGCGACAGCTCGTAGTAGAGCCGTGTGCCCGTCAGGGTGTTCACGTGCTGATACAGGAGGAACCAGGTCGGGATCCCCTCTCCGACTCCCTGAGACTCGGGTTCGGCCTCGTAGCCAGGGAACATCAGCTGTCGGTTGGTCTCAACCCGGCGGATGACCGCCGTGCCCTTCGAGTAGCGGGTGGCAGGGGTGAGCGCGGCGTAGCCGGTGGCCTTGTTTCCGCTGGAGGCAGTGATGGCGAAGTCCTCCTCCGGCGACAGCAGGAGGGAGACGTTATGAGGGCTCACACTGCGCCACCCGTCAGGGATGTACGCCTCACGCAGGAAGCGGATGGTCCTGCCCCAGAAGATGTTGCCCGGGAGCGAGACCGGGTCGAGGGGCGTGCAGAAGTTGCGTTCCGCCTCGGCGCGCCGCAGCACGTTCTCGATGGCTTCGGCCGAGAGCCCCAGGTCTGCGAGACGGCTCTGGCCGCGTGAGTCCTCAACGTGCATGACTGCCATATTCAGCCCCTGACCACGGAGTGCGATTTCCGGAAATCCTCCCTCATTCGAGGGAGGAAATCAAGAAGCGCTGCTGGTCAGTCGACTACCAGGGTTCGACCATCCCCGGTCAGAGCTGGTGGTGAACCGCTCTGACCGGGGACGTTACGGATCTCAGTCGGACTCGACGCCAGTCGCACGTCCACGCAACTCACGGACCTTGGCGTCGATGCCTCCGGCGACCTCCTGCTGGCGGGCGTCGTCGGAATGCTGGTAGATCATCGCGGCCTTCTCCGAGGACTGGCCGGCGCGGACCATCGCGTCCTTCAACGTGGCACCGGACTGGGTGGAGAGGGTGTGGCCCGTGTGCCGGAGGTCGTAGAAGCGGAAGTCCTTCGGTAGGCCGACCTTGGCGCGGGCCTTCGCCCACTTCCGGCCGAAGGTCGTCCGTCGGAAGGGTGCTCCCTTCTCCCCCACGAACAGCAGCCCGTCGGGCTCCTTCTGCGCGAACCAGTCCAGGTGCCGCTTGACCTCGATATAGAGGAAGGCCGGCAAGTGGATGGTCCTGACACCGGCCGCGGATTTGGTGTCGCCCTCGACGCGACGTCCGGTGTTCAGTTCCGGAGCGGCCTCCGTGACCCGTACGGCGAGCGGGTCGAGGGTGATCGAGCTCCGGCGCAGAGCCGCCAGCTCCTCCGGACGCATCGGACCGTAGGCGCCGAGGTACACCATCAGCCGCCAGCGGATCCCGATGGCCTCGGCGAGGGCGTCGACCTGCTCGACGGTGGCCGTCGTGCGCTCCTTCGCCTTCTCGCTGCCGGCGCCCCTGATCCGGCACGGATTACGCCGGATCAGTTCGTCGTCCGCAGCCGTCTCCATGATCGCCTTGAGCAGGCGGTAAGACTTGGCGACGGTCGTAGCCCCGGTGGTGGCGAAGCGCTCGGCCCGCCAGGTCCGCACGGTCGGCGGGGTGATCTCATCGAGGTCCACCTCGCCGAAGAACGGAAGGAGGTGCAGCCGCAGGAGGCGGCGGTATAGCTCGTCCGTGGTGGCGGACAGGCCGCGCTCCGCCACCCACTTCAAGGCGTACTCCTCGAAGTTGACCGCTCCGACTTCCGGATCTACCCAGACGTTGCGCTGGATGTCCGCCTTGGTGAGGGTCAGCCAGTCCTGGGCCTCGGTCCTCGTCTCGAAGGTCTCCGGGGCGGTACGTCGGGACCCGTCCGGTGCCCAGTAGCGCGCCTGCCAGCGCCCCGAGGGCAGCTGACGCACCGTGCCGAACTCACGCCGCCGCTGCGGCTTGCGGCTCGCCATCAGGCCGCCTTCCCGAAGCGGGAGCGCGCTTCGGGAAGGGAGGGGACGGTGCGCTCCTCGACGTACGCGGTCAACACGCTGTCGGCGATGCGGACGTGCTTGCCGAGCTTCACGTAGCGGATCCGGCGTTCCTGGATGAGCCGGCGGATGAAGCGGACGCCGGTGCCGAGGCGTTCGGCGGCCTCGTCGACCGTGAGCAGGCGGTCGTTGTTGTTCACCTCCTTCGCCGTGCGGGGCTGGGTGGAGGCGTGGGGTATCGCCGTGTGGCGCAAGCGGGGTCCTCTCGTGGCCTCGGCTGGTGGGGCGGCAACCCCGGCCGGGCCGGTGTCGTTCAGGGATGGGATGGGCGTGTGACTGGCCGGGTCCTGGGGTTTGCGGTCCAGGGCGGCCGGAGGAGCGGGCTAAGGCTCGGGCGGTAGGCCGAACTCCTCCTGGTTGATCTTCATGGTGCTCTCGGCGATGGCGTTGCTGACCACCGCGTTGGCCTCCTCACGGATGTCCGGGTGCTCCTCGAGGTAGGCGATGAGTTCGGCGTTGACCCGGAGGTACGCGTGCTGGGCGCGCTGGGCGGCCGCGCTGGCGGCCACGACGGTGTCGATCAGCTCCATGGCGCGGCCGGCGGCGGCCAGGGCCGGCGGGCCGACGAGGTTGGACAGTGACACCCCGAAGACCTCGGCGAAGCCGATCGCCTCGTCGAGGTTGATGCGGCGCTTGCCGTTCTCGATCCGCCATACCGCCGACGGGTTCATCTCGTAGCCGACCTCGTTGAGGCGGTCGGAGAGCGTGGTGGTGCTCCAGCCCCGCTGCTCGCGCTCGGCCTTGATCCGCTTGGCGGCGTTGTCCTCGCCCTTGAGCAGGACGCCCTCGGGCTCGTCCTCGCGGTCGTCGTCGGGCATTCCCCCTCCTTCCTCTCGCAGCACGTTCCTGCAATTCGCAGCAGCCTAAACAGTACACCATGCTCTGCCGCTTGCATAGCCTCTCTGCGTTTGGCATGGTTGTTGTGCTGGACCGCTGCTGTCCGCAGGAGACCGCCAGCACCTAGTGTTCTGAGTCTGGAATTCTGTTTAGATGTAGGCTTTCGGTATGGCGATGGGGCGGCCGAAGGCCGAGTTGGTGCTGACCGATGAGGAGC
>NZ_JBHUYJ010000036.1:0-66502 GCF_042668715.1 Streptomyces sp. NPDC057271 | reverse complement strand
GCAGATACGTCCCCACCCCGCTGGCGACCACCGCGAGGGCCACCACGGCCGCGGTCAGCGCCCGGCGCCCGCGGCGCGGGGGTTCCCGCGGCGCGGGCGGCGCCACCGGGGGCATCGTCGGCAGCTGGTCGAGACCCGGGGCCGGGGCGGGCGCCGCCGCCGGGACCGCACGGAGCGGACCTCCCGACGCCACGAGCTGCGCGAGCTCACGCCCGTACTCCCCGATGTGCTCCCGCACGCTCTCGGGCCACGCGGGCCGCCGTTCGCCGCCCAGGAGCTCCACGAGCCCGGCCGGCGAGGGCCGCTCGGCCGGGTCGAGGCGCAGACACGCGGCGACCGTCTCCCGCAGCTCCTCCGGTACGCGGCTCAGGTCGGCCTCGGCCTGGGAGACGCGGTAGAGGACGGCCGCCAGGGGCCCGTCCCCGAAGGGATCCTCGCCCGTCGCCGCGTAACAGAGCAGTGAGCCCAGGCAGAACACGTCCGAGGCCCCGGTGACATGGCGCGCACCCGCGACATGCTCGGGTGACATGAACGCGGGGGTGCCGACCATCATCCCGGTCGCCGTCATCGTCGTGGCGCCGTTGCTCCGCGCGATGCCGAAGTCGATCAGGCGCGGCCCGTCGACGGAGAGCATGACGTTGCCGGGTTTGAGGTCCCGGTGCAGCACCCCGGCCGCATGCAGGTCGGTGAGCGCGCGGGCGATCCCGGCGCCCAGCTCCCGTACGGTCGCCACCGGGAGCGCGCCGCCCCGCCGCACGGCCTGCGACAGGCTCGGCCCGGGGACGTACGCGGTCGCCAGCCACGGCACCTCGGCATCGGCGTCCCCGCCCTCCGGAGCGGCCGCCCAGGCGCTCCGTACGAGCCCGGCGACCTTGATCTCGCGCCGGAAGCGGTCACGGAAGGCGGGCTCGTTCGCGACATCCCGCCGTACGGTCTTGACCGCCACGAAGGTGCCCTCGCCGGGGAGCCGGCCCAGGAAGACCTCGCCCATGCCGCCGGCGCCGAGCCGGGCCAGGAGCTCGTACGGTCCGATCCGCCGCGGCGCGTCCTCGCGCAGTGGTCCCAGCACGTGTGTCATCCCCCTGTGACGTGACGTCAGGTGCCGATCATTGCATGTCCATGAAAGATCAAGGGCCGGACCCCCGAAGGGGTCCGGCCCTTGATCACAGCTGTCGGCTCAGCCGGTGTACGGCTTGGCGCTGAGGATCTTCACCGTGGCCTTCCTGCCGTTCGGCAGCTCGTACTCGGCGTCCTCGCCCGCCTTCTTGCCGTTGACGCCCACGCCGAGCGGGGACTGCGGCGAGTACGTCTCGATGTCGCTGCTCGCGTACTCGCGCGAGGCCAGCAGGAAGGTCATCGTGTCGTCCTCGTCGCCGTCGAACGCGATCGTGACGACCATGCCGGGAGCCACGACGCCCTCGTCGGCCGGGGCCTCGCCCACCTTGGCGTGCTCGAGGAGCTGGGTCAGCTGGCGGACCCGGAGCTCCTGCTTGCCCTGCTCCTCCTTGGCCGCGTGGTACCCGCCGTTCTCGCGCAGGTCGCCCTCCTCGCGCGCCGCGGCGATCTTGGCGGCGATCTCGGTTCGCGCGGGACCAGACAGGTACTCCAGCTCGGCCTTGAGCTGGTTGTACGCCTCCTGGGTGAGCCAGGTGACGTTGTCGCTGGTCTGGGTCACAGGTGCTCCTCGTAGGTACTGGGAATACAAAGCATCGCCCTACCCAGAAGGATTGTCCTTCCTGAGCGGGCGAAACCACGAGCCTAACAATGAGTGGCGAAAAGGGGGAGGACATAAACCATAAAGATGGCGTCACCCCTGGTCAGCGCGTGATGCCGGGCGGCGCGCCACCCGGTGCCTACCCACCGCTACCCGGCTGTACACCCGATGAGCTCGGCGCTGGTCGCCCGCGCGGTCGTACGGATGGACACGACACGGTCGATCCGCTCGCTCGCCTCGTCGAAGCGGACGTCCTTGCGGCCCACCTCGGCCCCGTCCTCGGAGCGTGAGCGCAGGGTGCAGACGCCCTGGGCGTCGGCGTCCTTGCGGACCTCCAGGTGCACCTGCACCTCGGTGTCGCTCACCACGTCGAACTTGATCGTCTCCGCGCTGATCTTGCTGTCGACCACGTAGAACCAGCCGAACCAGCCGAGCAGCCCAAGGAACAGCACGCCGAGCACGGCGCCGGCGATCTTGAGGGTGCGGTCGGCGCGCTCGTCCGCGGAACGCCCGTAGCGCCCCTCGGGCAGCCGCTCTCGCACCGCGCTCATGATCGTTCCTCTCGCCGCGGGGGTGGGAATTTTCCGCCCCCCGGTTCCGTCACTATAGAGACCTCCCTCCACGCCACATCACAGAGGATCGAGCCTTGACTGAGCAGCTGCGACTGATGGCCGTTCACGCCCACCCCGACGACGAGTCGAGCAAGGGTGCGGCGACGATGGCCAAGTACGTGTCCGAGGGGGTGGACGTGCTCGTGGTCACGTGCACGGGCGGCGAGCGCGGCTCCATCCTCAACCCCAAGCTCCAGGGAGACGCCTACATCGAGGCGAACATCCACGAGGTGCGCCGCAAGGAGATGGACGAGGCCCGGGAGATCCTGGGCGTCGAGCAGGAGTGGCTCGGTTTCGTCGACTCCGGCCTGCCGGAGGGCGACCCGCTGCCGCCGCTGCCCCAGGGCTGTTTCGCCCTGGAGGACGTCGACACGGCCGCCGGCGCCCTGGTCCGCAAGATCCGCGCCTTCCGTCCGCAGGTCATCACGACCTACGACGAGAACGGCGGGTACCCGCACCCCGACCACATCATGACCCACAAGATCACGATGGTGGCCTTCGACGGCGCCGCGGACACCGAGAAGTACCCGGAGGCCGAGTTCGGCCCGGCGTTCCAGCCCCAGAAGCTCTACTACAACCAGGGCTTCAACAAGCCGCGCACCATGGCCCTGCACCAGGCGCTGCTCGACCGGGGCATGGAGTCGCCGTACGGCGAGTGGCTGGAGCGCTGGAAGGAGTTCGAGCGCAAGGAGCGGACGCTGACCACGCACGTACCCTGTGCGGACTTCTTCGAGATCCGCGACAAGGCGCTGATCGCACACCGTACGCAGATCGACCCGGACGGCGGCTGGTTCCGGGTGCCGATGGAGATCCAGAAGGAGGTCTGGCCGACGGAGGAGTACGAGCTCAGCAAGTCGCTGGTGCCCACCTCCCTCCCCGAGGACGACCTCTTCGCGGGCATCCGCGACAATGCCTGACATGAGCGCACACCTGGCACTGACCCAGCTTGTCCCCTTCGCCGCCGAAGAGCTGGACGAGAACAAGGTCACCCCCGGCGTCCTCGGCTTCGTCGTCTTCGCGGTGATGGCCGTGGCCGTCTGGATGCTGATGAAGTCGATGAACCGCCACATGGGCAAGGTCTCCTTCGAGGAGGCCCCGGACCCGAAGGCGCCCGCCGCCCCGCAGGGCGGCAAGGCGGCCGCGCAGGAGTAGGACGGCGGCACGCCGCGGCACGGACACCCCCGCAGGGCCCGCGCCGCGGCGACCCCGTGCGGACGCGGCGGCCCGTGCGGACGCGGCGGCGACCCCGTGCGCGCGGCCTTCCGCGTGTTCCACGGCCTGCGCGGCTACGCCCGATCCACCGGAACGCCCATCACCTCCCGGGCGTGGCGGTTCGGCACCATGCCCAGATCCCAGGCCTGCCAGCCGGCGTCCAGCTGCACGCCCCGCTCCAGGACGAGGGCGTACGCCTCCGCGCAGTCCTCGACCTTGCCGTCCCGCGTCGGATGGCGGTCCCGGCGCAGCAGCGCCAGCTCCTCCCGCGCCACCGCCGTGCCCACCTCCACGCCGCCCGGTGAGCCGTACGGGAGCAGCGTGCAGCGCAGGAAGCGGGCCCAGTCGGCGCCCCTGCGGTCGCTGTACGACAGGAAGAGCCGTTCCGACTCCCCGCACAGCTCCAGGGCCTGCGCCGCCTTCCCGTTCCCCGCGTCCACGATCGCCAGCTCCAGGCAGGTCCAGGCCTCGCCGTGGGCCACGCCGACGCGGTGGAAGTCCGCCCGGGCGTCCACCAGGAGCTGCCGGGCGAAGCCGGAGTTGCGCAGGTTGCCGGTCTGGACCGCCCGCTGGTCGCGGGTGACCCGCCCCGAGTGGTGCCGGGCGCAGGCGAGCCCGTACACGTCCCGCATCCGGGAGAACATCGTGCGGGCCCGCTCCAGCTCCCGCACCGCCTTGTCCAGGTCCCCGCGCTCCTCCAGGGCGTGCCCCAGGTAGTACAGCGTCCAGGCCTCGCCCCGCGCGTCCTCCTGGTCGCGGTGGCGGGCGAGCGCCTGGCGCAGACCCTCGACCGCCGGTGCCACCTCGCCCTCGACGAGCCGGGCGCGGGCGAGCTGGGTCAGCGCCCACGCCTCGCCACGCCCGTCGCGGGTCCGCCCGTACAGATCGAGCGCGCGCCGCAGCTCGGCGTCGGCCCGCTCCACGTCGCCCATGCGCAGGCACACCTGGCCCAGCTGGAAGTGCGCCCAGGCCTCGCCGTGCACGGACTCGTGCTCCCGGTGCAGCTCCAGGGCCGCGTGCAGCAGGGTCAGCGCCTCGGCCAGGTTCGCCCGGTCCCGTTCGACCGCCGCGAGGGCGTGCAGGGTCCAGCCGCGGTCGGCCGCGAGCGACTCCGGCTCCTGGAGCACCAGGGCCTCCCGCAGCTTCGCCGACGCCTCCGTCAGATTGCCCTGGTGGTGCAGCGTGATCCCGAGCGAGCAGAGCGCGAGCGCCGCCCCGGCGTCCTGGTGCGCCTCCTGATAGAGGGAGACCACCGAGGTCAGCGTGGTGCGCGCCTTGTCGAGCTCGCCGAGCTGCCGGGCCGCGATACCGGTCCGCCACTGCACCGAACGGGACAGCAGCCCCTGCCCGACGGCGTCGGTCAGCTCGTTGATCTCACCGAGCCGGTAGAGGTCGCCGCGCAGCAGGCAGTAGTCGCAGAGCGCGCCGAGCAGGTTCAGTACGGCCTGCTGGTCGACGCCCTCCGCGAGCCGCAGCGCCGCCGTGATGAAGCTCGACTCGTCGTCCAGCCAGCGCAGCGCGGCCTCCAGCGAGCTGAAGCCGTGCCCGTCGAACCGGGCAGCGCGGTTGACGCGTGTCGACATCCTGCCGTCGACCATCCGGATCACCGAGTTCGCGAGCTCCGCGTAGTTCTGGATCAGCCGCTCCTGCGCCGCCGCGATGGCCGCCGCGTCCTCCTCGTCCATGAGCCGGGCCGCCGCGAAACCGCGCACCGCGTCGTGCAGCCGGTACCGCTCTCCCCGGACGTGGTCCAGAAGACCGGCCCGGGCCAGCTCCGCCAGCAGCCTGGCCCCGTCCTGCCCGCTGCCGCCGAACAGCGCCCCGGCCGCCGCCGCGCCCAGCGAGGCCCTCCCGGCCAGCGCGAGCCGCCGCAGCAGCCGCCTGCCGTCCTCGTCGAGGTCGGTGAAGTACCGTACGGAGAGCGCACGTTCGAGCGGTGTCGGGCCCCAGCCGGGCCGGGCGAGGAGATGCGCCAGATCGCTCATCGAGCGGCGGCCCAGCGAGGAACCGGCGACCCGCAGGGCCAGCGGCAGCCCGCCGCACAGCTCCCGGATCTCCTCGAACGCCTCGGAGTCGTACGGCCCCGGGTCCGGCGCCCAGGCCGCCTCCCGCAGCAGCTCCTCCGCCCCGGCCGCGTCCAGCGCCGCCACCGGCAGGACGTGCACCGACGCCGGCACATCCGTGCCCAGGTCCAGCGGTTCCCGGCAGGTCACCAGGACCAGACTGTCCGAGCGCTCGGGCAGCAGCGTGCGGACCTGCTCCGCCTCCACCGCGTCGTCCAGGATCACCGTCACCGCAAGCCCGGTCAGATGCTGGTGGTACAACTCGGCCAGCCTGCGCACCTGTTGATCAGCCGAGGACCGCTCGCGGAACAGCAGCTGCTCGCGCGGCGCTCCCAGCCGGTTCAGCAGATGCAGCAGCGCCTCCCGGGTCGTCAGAGGCTTCTCGCCGCGTGTCCCGCCCCGCAGGTCCACCACACACGCTCCGCGGAACTGGTCCCGCAGCGCGTGCGCCGCCCGTAACGCGAGCGTCGTCCGGCCCGCGCCCTGCTCCCCGTGGAGCATCACCACCGTCGGCCGGGTCATGGTCGACGCCCGCCCGGCCTGTACCCACTGGGTGATCTGGGCCAGCTCGGCCCGCCGGCCCGCGAACGGCCCTCCCGAGCCGGGCAGATGACCGAAGGACTGCTCCAGTACGGTCCGCCGGCGGGCCGCCGCGCTGCGGTCGGCGCCGCGTAGCTGGGACACGACCTTCTGCGCCGGCGGCTGCGTGGTGGCGGTCAGCACCCGCTGCTGATCGATGAACGGCCGTACGCCCCGGACGTCGAGCGCCGTCAGCCACTGCAGCCGGAGCTGCTCGGGACCGCCCGGCTGGCCCAGGGCGCCCGCCCGGCGGTGCGCGGCGGGCCAGTGCCCCGCGGTCACCTTCAGCACGGTCGCCGCCGCGCCCGTCACCGCCACCACGGCCCCGGCGGCCAGCGCCGTCCCGGCCGCCGTGCCCAGCGCCAGGTCGGCACCGAAGGCCGCGACCGCCGCGACGGCGGTGACCAGCGAGGGTGTTCCCACCGCCGCGCGGCTGAATCGATCCCCCAGCGACCGGTGCGCCGCCTCCGTCTCCTCCAGGGCCCGTAGATAGGCCGTGTACTCCTCGCCCGCACTCGCCGCCATGGTGTCCAGCGCGGCCCGGCCGCGTGCCAGCAGAGCCGTGGCGTCGAGGCGGCCGCCCGAGCGCCGCACCTCCTCCTCCACGGCGCGTGCCAACAGCCGTTCGGCTTCGGCCCGGTGGCTGTCCCGCATGTACGTCCCCCTCCGAGAGCTTCCGCTTCCGGCCCCAAGTGTCCTGCGGGACGCGCGTCGGCGCGAGGGAGTGGGGGTGATCGGCCTCCCGAACGCCTGCCCCTCGACACGGCGTCCGATGGCGTTCATCTGCCGAATAGCGCGTCCGGGTGACGCCCCGGAACCAATCCTCCGGAGGGCAGTTGATCAGCGTGCTTCGGCTAACGGAGCGTTCCAGGGCCCTCGAGCTCAAGAAGGAAGACTCGTGATCAAGAAGGTTCTTGCTACGGCGGCAGTTGCGGCCTCGGTCGTCGGTGTGACGGCGACCGCTGCGTCGGCGGCCGGCAACGACGGCGGCAGCGCCAACATCATCGGCAACACGTCGAAGCAGTCGATCGGCAGCAACTCCACCGGTGGCTACATGAGCCCGAACTTCGGCCTCATCAACGGTGGCGTCCTGCACTGCTTCGACATCCAGAAGATCCAGGCGCAGGTCCCGGTCGGCGTCATCGCCGTCCCGGTCGCCGTCCAGGACGTCCTCGGCAACCCGATGGCGAACCAGACCTGCACCCAGAACTCGGTGCAGCAGAAGGGCGACGACGCCCTGTCGCACATCCTGGGCGAGGTTCTGTCCCAGAACGGGAACGTCGGCGGCTGAGTCCGACCGCACCGCTGAAAACGGCCCCGTTCCCCGCATTCGACCTGCGGGGAACGGGGCCGCTTTCCGTATCACTATCACTGCCCTGCTCGCGCGCCGCCACCCGTGGCGTACGACCGGGGCCTTGTCGTTGGCCGTGGTTGGGCGGCACCGGTGACCGCCGCGCTGTCTGATCCTGGGCTGGACCTACCTGGTCAATCCCGGAGGTGGGGATCTCCGTCCTTACATGACCCCGAGATCGACCGTGACGGAAAAAGGCGCGGTGGCCTTCACGGTGCCGGTGAACATCTCGCCGTCCCTGTAAGCCTTGGTGGCGGGGTCGAGGACGTAGGTGTAGACGATCGGGACGCCGGTGGCGGCCTGTTCGACCCGCCAGTAGAAGGGGATGCCGGCCTTGGCGTACTGGTCCACCTTCACGACCCGGTCGGTTGTTTCCGAACCGGGCGACACGACTTCGACGACCAGGAGTACGTGTTCGGGGCGGGTGGGCGTGAGGTCGATGGTCTCCGCCCGGTACACGGTGACGTCAGGGCGGCGGTTGGTGAGCGGAACGTCCTGCAAGCGGACGTCGAAGTCCGTGTCGGCGTTCCAGTCCGGGCCCGCGGCGGCGTCCAGGGCATTGGCCAGGAGCCGAGCCAGCCGGTTGTGCCGCTTGGAGGCGCTCGGGCTCACGACGACCATCCCGTCCACGATCTCGATGCCGGCGCACTGCTCCTCGGACCAGGAGTCGTACTGTTCCGCGCTGATCTGCGTGTGCATCCACGCGGGCGCCACCATCTCGGCGGTCATGAAGTACCTCCTTCGAGGATGCGGTGCTGCTCGACTCAGCGTACTGCCCGCTTCCATTCGGGCACCGGCTTTGGATCGGGGCAGAACCTCCAGCGCCCGCAGGGCGACCTGGGTGCAAAAGGGGCGGTCCGCATTCACCATGTGATGGCGCATGAGTGCAAATCAGCCAAGTAGGGCGGGGGCTTGCGGGCCGAACCGGCAGGGCCGTGTCGGCGTGAGAGGCTGGGTCTTATGAACCGGTTGGCTGGTGTGACCTCGCCTTATCTGCTTCAGCATGCCGACAATCCGGTCGACTGGTGGCCGTGGGGACCGGAGGCGTTCGAGGAGGCGAAACGGCGCGATGTACCCGTTCTGCTGTCGGTCGGATACTCTGCGTGCCATTGGTGCCATGTGATGGCCCACGAGTCCTTCGAGGACGAGACCACCGCCGCCCAGGTCAACGAGCACTTCGTCGCCGTCAAGGTCGACCGCGAGGAGCGGCCCGACGTCGACGCCGTCTACATGGAGGCCGTGCAGGCGGCCACCGGCCAGGGCGGCTGGCCGATGACCGTCTTCCTCACGCCCGACGCGGAGCCCTTCTACTTCGGTACGTACTTCCCGCCCGAGTCCCGGCACGGCATGCCCTCCTTCGGTGACGTCCTCGACGGTGTCGCCCGCGCGTGGGCCGACCGCCGTGAGGAGGTCGGCGAGGTCGCGGCGAAGATCGTCGAGGATCTCTCCGCACGCTCGCTCGCCTTCGGCGGCGATGGCGTGCCGGGCGAGCAGGAGCTCTCGCAGGCGCTGCTCGGTCTCACCCGTGAGTACGACAGCCGCAGCGGCGGTTTCGGCGGGGCGCCCAAGTTCCCGCCGTCGATGGCCCTGGAGTTCCTGCTGCGCCACCACGCCCGTACGGGTGCCGAGGGCGCCCTGCAGATGGCCGCCGACACCTGCGAGGCGATGGCGCGGGGCGGGATCTACGACCAGCTCGGCGGCGGTTTCGCCCGCTACTCGGTGGACCGCGAGTGGGTCGTACCGCACTTCGAGAAGATGCTCTACGACAACGCCCTGCTGTGCCGGGTGTACGCGCATCTGTGGCGGACCACCGGCAGCGATCTGGCCCGCCGGGTCGCCCTGGAGACGGCCGACTTCCTGGTACGCGAACTGCGCACCGCCGAGGGTGGTTTCGCCTCCGCGCTCGACGCGGACAGCGCCGATCCGACGGGTCGGCATGTCGAGGGCGCCTACTACGTGTGGACTCCGGCCCAGCTCGCCGAGGTGCTCGGCGAGGAGGACGCCGCCTTCGCCGCGCGGTACTTCGGCGTCACCGACGAGGGCACCTTCGAGGAGGGTGCCTCCGTCCTCCAGCTTCCCCAGGACGCCGGTGTCGTCGAGGCGGACCGCGTCGCCTCCGTCCGGGAGCGTCTGCTCGCCGCCCGCGACCGGCGCGAGCGCCCGGGCCGTGACGACAAGATCGTCGCCGCCTGGAACGGCCTCGCGATCGCGGCCCTCGCCGAGACCGGCGCCTTCTTCGACCGGCCCGATCTGGTCGAGCGCGCCACGGACGCCGCCGATCTGCTCGTACGGCTCCACATGAGCGAGAACGCGCGGCTCTTCCGTACCTCCAAGGACGGCAAGGCAGGCGCCAACGCCGGGGTCCTGGAGGACTACGCCGATGTCGCCGAGGGCTTCCTCACGCTCGCCGGGGTGACCGGCGAGGGCGTCTGGCTGGAGTTCGCGGGCTTCCTGCTCGACATCGTCCTCGACCAGTTCGTCGCCGAGGGCGGGGCGCTGTACGACACGGCCCACGACGCCGAGACGCTGATCCGCCGCCCCCAGGATCCCACCGACAACGCGACGCCCTCCGGCTGGACGGCCGCCGCCGGCGCACTCCTCTCGTACGCCGCCCACACGGGCTCCGAGCCGCACCGTTCCGCCGCCGAGCGTGCGCTCGGCGTGGTCAAGGCGCTCGGTCCGCGCGCGCCGCGGTTCATCGGCTGGGGCCTTGCCACGGCGGAGGCCCTGCTCGACGGGCCCCGCGAGATCGCGGTGGTCGGCCCCGGCGGAGACGACGCCCTGACGCGCGCGCTGCACCGCACCGCGCTGCTGGGTTCGGCGCCGGGTGCCGTGGTCGCCGTCGGTGCACCGGACAGTGAGGAGTTCCCGCTGCTCAAGGACCGCCCGCTGGTGGTCGGCGGAGCCGCCGCGTACGTCTGCCGCCACTTCACCTGCGACGCGCCGGCGACGGATCCGGCCGACCTGGCCCACGCGCTCTCCCGCTGAGGACGGCCGTCACGGACAGACCAGGGAGGCGCCTCCGGCCGGCCGGTAGTCGCCCAGACCCCGCGGGATCTCGCTCGTGGAGTCGGGGCGGGCCTTCGGCAGCGGCCGGTCGGAGCGCAGCGCCTCGAAGACCTCCTCGGCGTGCTCCTCGTCCACCGCGACGGAGGATCCGACGCCCGCGATGAGGGGGTTGAAGCGGCGGATCGGCACCATCGCGAACTCCATGCGGTCCGGGGTGAGGTCCCGCAGCCGCGAGCCGAGGATGAGCATCTCGGTGACGGTCAGGGAGCGTTCGACCGGAGCCGTGCCGCGCAGGGTCGCGGCGAGCAGCCGCAGCCGGGTGGGGGCGGCCAGATCCGCCCGGATCGTCTTCAGCGTGTTGGCGACGAACCGCTGCTGCTTCTGGATCCGGCCGAAGTCCATCTTCCCGTCCGCGCGCCGCGACCGCACGTACTGGAGCGCCTCGCCGCCCCCGACGCGACGGGTCGCGCCCGCCGCCAGGTCGAGCCCGGTGACGGGGTCCTTGAGCGGGGTGTCTGTACAGATCGGCACCCCGCCGTCGACGCGGTTCACGCCGTCGATGAAGCGCCGGAAGTCGATCTCCAGATAGCGGTGGACGGGCGTGCCCGTCATCCGCTCGACGGCCTCGACGGTGAACGCGGGTCCGCCCTCCGTGTGTGCCGCGTTGATCTTCGCCGGGTGCGGCTTGTGCGTCTTGCCCGTCCGCTGGTCGACGTGCTCCCGGGGGAACTCGGTGAGCGAGTCGCGGGGCAGACTCACCACGCTCACCCGGTCGTTCGCGGCCGAGATGTGCACCAGCATCATCACGTCGGTGCAGTCGCACCCCGTGCCGCCGGCGCGATAGCGCTTCAGCTCCGCGGACGTGAGGCCCTCCCTGCTGTCCACCCCGGCCACCAGGATGGTCAGCCCGTGCCGGGGGGCCGGCAGGTTCGGCAGGGCCGGGGCGCCGGCGATCGCCCCCGACGCGAGGGTGACGAGCGCCGCGGAGGCGAACACGAGCCGGCCTGGGCGGCGGAATCTGCTGACGGTCACGGGGCACACCACCTGACTGCGGGAAATGGGATGAGCGCACGATAGGTCTATATGCCTCGCACACAGGTTCGCGACGCGACATGGGGCGGACGAATCACTCGGCTGCGGAGTGTGTGTAATGATGCGAGAACCGCTGTGGATGGGAGGGAAGATGGCACCCGATCCCGGGAAATGGGAACGGATGGCCTTCATTCCGAAGAGCCGTTATGTGGCGGACCCGCCGCCCGCCGACCGGGGACCCTTCCCCGTCTATTCATCGCTGGTCCAGCAGTGGGCCCTGGCCGGGCGCACCGTTCCGGGGATGCCGGACCGTGAGTGGGAACGGCTGGTCTCGACGCCGGTCTGGCCGCGATGACACCTCCCCTCGAGGGGGCCGGGGCTCAATGGAGTGAATACCGGCCGGTCGGCGATAAGCCGGTTTCCTTTTCGGGGCATGGTCGTTGTGATGTGTGCGGCGGAGGCCGGGAGACTTCTTTGTCCACCGGCGATTCGCGAAATCCGTGAAATTCCGTCCGCCGCGGAAGGGACGTAAGAGAAATGAAGTGCAAGAAGGCCGCGGTCGTCGTCGCCGGACTGTTCATGGCCCTGGGTGCCGCCGCCCCCGCGATGGCGGACGCCGACGCGTACGGCGCGGCCATCGGTTCGCCGGGCGTGCTGTCCGGGAACGTCGTCCAGGTTCCGATCCACGCTCCCATCAACGTCTGCGGCAACTCCGTGAACGTGATCGGGGTCCTGAACCCGGCCGCCTTCAACACCTGCGTCAACGCCTGACGCACGCTCAGGGCCGGTCCCCGGGAGAGTCCTTCGACACCCCGGGGACCGGCCCTTCGTCATGCCCGCGCCGACGGCGTCCGCGCCTGGCCCGTCCGAGGACGGCCCACCACGCCACGGGACGAGGCCCGCAGTCGCTGCCGCACGCCCCGCACCAGCCGCCCCGCCGTGTAGCCCGCGCCGAACACGAACCGCATCGACGGGCCGTACGAGGGCGCCGTCAGCAGCCCCGCGAGGAACAGGCCCGGCCGGGACGACTCGAACAGCGCCCCCACCTCCGGTGCCCCGCCCGCGCCGACCGTCCGCAGCGACGCGCGCAGCTCGGGCGCCAGTACCTCCGCCCGCGCCAGGCTGGGGGTGAACCCGGTCGCCGCGATGACGTGGTCGGTCTCCAGGACGGTGGTGCCGTCCTGGCCTGCCACGTCGAGGCGCAGCCTGTCGTCCCGGGTGAGGGTGGCGGAGGTGATGCGCCGACCCAGCCGTACGTCGGTGACGGCCGCGAACCGCTCGCGCAGCCACCACGCGCCCGCCGGACCGAGTGCCGAGTCGAAGACGCGCTCACGGGTGGGGGCGGGCAGCCGCCGGAAGAGCCCGGGGGTGTCCGCGTACAGCCGGTTGTGCCAGCCGCAGCCCAGGCCCGTGTGCGGAGCGCGCAGCGACTGCCACGGGCCGCGGTCGAGGGCGGGCGGGAGGGTGTTCCAGTTCAGCCGGTCCGAGCGCGCCAGGACGCGGGTCCGCGCTCCCTGTTCGGTGAGGATCGTCGCCGTCTCCAGTGCGGCCTGTCCGGAGCCGACGACGGTGACGTCCCGCCCGGCGAAGCCGTCCAGTTCGCCGTGGTGGCTGCTGTGGGTGACGTACCGGCGGGGGAGTCCGCGCAGCGGGCCGGGGATCTCCATGAACGGCAGGACACCGACGGCGAGGGCCACCGTGCGGGTACGCAGGCGCTCGCCGTCCTCCGTGACGACCTCGAAGCCGTCCGCGTGCGGGGCGACCGAGGTGATCAGGCGCTCGTCGAGAGCGGGGACCGCCCGGCGGGCGAACCAGTCGCCGTAGTCGGCGAAGAACCCGACCGGGAGCGGGACACCGTGCTCGGCGCGGACGCCCCGCGTGGCCGCGTACGCGTCGAGCCCGAGGGCGCCGCGTGGGTCGGAGAGGTGCGAGGCCCACGGCTCGGACTTCAGGAACATGCCCGAGGGCATGGCGTGCCAGGAGGCCATCGGGCGGCCGAAGGTCCGCAGGTTCAGGCCGTGGGCCGCGGCGTGGGCGGCCACGGAGAGACCGTAGGGTCCGGCGCCCACAATCACCAGGTCGTACATCGTGCCTTCCGTCTTCATCGTCGGGTCGTGCGGTCGGAGGCGGTACGGGACCGGGGCCCCGGCGGCGGAGACACGGCGGTCACGCTCCGGTGGGGGCTGCCCGGCCGCAACAGCCGGCGGAGCGTCGTCCGTCCCTTGCGCAGGGCGTGGAGGAACCAGGCGGCGACCATCGCGAACGCGGGCGCGAGGTCGTCGGCGGCGAACCAGGCCGTCTCCGTGCGTCCGCGCGGGGCGCCGTCGGGCTCGGCGCCGTCCCGCCGGCGGGGTGAGGCGAGCACGGAGAGGGCGGCGTAGTTCTCGACCACGAACCGGCGCCCGTACGAAGGGGAGTGCGCCGGGATCCGACGGCCGGTCAGGTCCAGATGCATGGCCCGGACGACATCGAGCCCGGCCGGGTCCGCGAAGAGCCTGAACTGGGCGCCGGGCCGGGGGTTGAAGTCGAGCAGGTGGTACGCCCCGGTGGAGCGGTCGAGCCGGAAGTCCAGGTCGAACACGCCCCGGTAGCCGAGCGCGGAGAGCAGTTCGCCCGCCATCCGCTCGATCACGGGGTTCGCGACCCAGCGGCCCACGGCCGTGAGTCCCGCCCGGTGCGGCCATGACCGCTCCTTGCGCCCGGCCGCCCGTGCGGCGCAGCGCCCTGCGGAGTCCGCGTAGCCGTGCACGAACCAGTCCAGATCGCGCCCCGGGGGCAGCAGTCGCTGGAGCAGCAGCCGACTGCCGGCCTCCGGTGTACGGGCGTACAGGGCGCGGACCTCGGCGAGCGACCGCGCGATCGATGTGCTGCGCAGTCCGGCGCCGGGCGGGAGCAGCCAGGGCCGGCTCCACTTGGCGACCACCGGAAGCCCGAGCGACCAGGCCATGGCGGCGGCGTCGTCGGCGCTCTCCGGGAGTTCGGTCGGGGGGTGGGGGAGGGAGAGGGCGCGGCAGGTCTCGGCGAGGGCGGCCTTGTCGGCCACGGTGGCGAGCTGCACGGCCGACTGGTCCGGCAGGAGGTAGCGGTCCGTCAGTTCGGCCCGGTGCTCGGCCAGGGCGAGAGCGCCGAGGTCGTCGAGCGGGACGAGGAGCGCCGGGCCCGCGTGCTCGGCCGGGAGGCGCAGCAGGAGGTCGGCGAGGGCGGCGGGCAGGGTGGTGGGGGAGGCGGACGCGGGGCGGGTGTGGACGGAGCGGACGTAGCGGGAGCGGGCGGCGGGGCTGGTGGTCGATTCGAGGACCGCGTGGACGGGGACGCCCGCCCGGCCCAGTGAGCGGGCGGCTCCCAGGGTGCCGTGATGAAAGGGGTTCCGGTCGAGCCGTACGAGGACGGCGGGGACACGGGTGTCAAAACTCGGCACGGATTTCCTTCATCTCGGTCCCCCAACTGGGCGATGAAATACACCAATGGACTACTGATCAGGTCGGCGCCGCGTTCACGGTCGGCTCATTAGGAATACTTTCCGAGTATCGGACTGACGGTGCATCAAGCGGCGTGGATCGTGAAGGAGTGGCCATGGCCAACAGGAAGCGGAAGGCATCGAGAATGTGGTTGGGGGTGTTCACCGCAGGTCTCCTCGCCTCAGGTTCCGTCGTGCTGTCCTCTCCCGTTCACGCCGCCGAATCCGTAACGACACGAGACCCCGAACCGACTCTCTCCTCCACCGCACTGGGCGCGTTCCTCGAATCGGGACCGCCCGGCGTCGGCCGGATCGGCCAGCTGGAGCGATGGCTCGGCGGGCGGGAGCTCCGCGTCGGCCACACCTACCTCCCGGGTGACCTCTGGTCGAACATCGAGAGCCCGCCCGGGTTCCTGGACGCCTGGGCGGCCTGGCGCAACCAGCGGGCCGACCGGATGTTCGTCCTGAACGTCCCGATGCTGGAGCGGAACGAGGCCGGAGTCTCCGACCGCGAGGTCCGCCGCCAGCTCCAGCTCGGCGCGGCGGGGTACTACGACCACCACTTCAAGAAGCTGGCCGAGCGGCTCGTCGGCCTGAAGGCCAAGGACACCGTCATCGTCCTCGGCTGGGAGATGAACGGCACGACGTACACCCACCGGTGCGCGCCGGATCCCACTTCGTGGAAGAAGTACTGGACGCGGATCGTCACCGCCATGCGGTCCGTTCCCGGCCAGGAGTTCCGCTTCGACTTCAATCCGAGCCGGGGTACGGACGCCATTCCGTGGACGGAATGCTATCCGGGTGACGACGTGGTCGACATCATCGGCATGGATTCGTACGACCAGCCGGCGGGGTCGGACTTCGACCGGCACATCGACGAGCCGTACGGGCTGCAGAAGCAGGTGGATTTCGCGGCCGAGCACGGCAAGGAGATCTCCTACCCGGAATGGGGTCTCTTCCGGAACGGGGACAATCCCGAGTACATGCGGCGGATGCTCGAATGGATCGACGAGCACCAGCCGCTGTACCACACGATCACGGACTACTGCCCGCACGGCGTCTGGCAGTGCGACGACAACCCGAAGTCCTCGCAGGTGTTCCGGCAGATGCTGATGGGCGTCGAGCCGGAGGTCCCGGAGGTACCCGAGGTACCCGAGGTACCCGAGGTACCCGAGGTACCCGAGGTGCCGGAGGTGCCGGAGATCCCGGCCGAGCCCGAGATCCCGGAGATCCCCGAGATCCCGGAGATCCCGGAGATCCCGGCCGAGCCCGAGATCCCGGAGATCCCCGAACTCCCGGAGATCCCGGCCGAGCCCGAGATTCCCGAGCTGCCTACGCAGCCCGAGGAACCGACGGTCCCCGAGCCGAAGCCGCAGGTCCCGCCCCAGCCGGAGCCGAAGCCGGAGCCGAAGCCCGAGCCGAAGCCCGAGCCGAAGCCCGAGCCCAAGCCGGAACCGAAGCCCGAGCCCAAGCCGGAACCGAAGCCAGAACCGAAGCCGGAGCCCAAGCCCGAGCCGAAGCCGGAACCGAAGCCGGAGCCGAAGCCGGAACCGAAGCCGGAACCGAAGCCGGAGCCCAAGCCCGAGCCGAAGCCGGACTGCTGGACCGTGGGGCTCGGTTCGTGGGTCGAGAACTGGATCGGCGGCCCCGTCTGCGTCCCCAAGGAGAGCTGGAAGGACGAGGACACCCTGGGTCTCGGCGGCGACTGGGAGGAGATGCTGAACGGCATCTGGCCCTTCTGAGGCCATCCCGCACGGCGGCGGAGGAGGTCATCCTCCGCCGCCGCGCGGCCGTACCGGCAGCCGTTCGACCGCCCTCCGCACCCAGGGCCGTTCCCGGGCCTGCCGTGCCGCCCAGCGCCTGCCGTCCGCCGCGGCCGCGCGCAGCCACAGCAGCGGAGCCGTCCCCCGGCCCGTCAGCATCAGCCGCTGGTTGGGTACGGCCTCCGGCCGCCAGCGCCGCTTGTACGGTTCGTCGCCCCGCAGCATGCTCAGCGTGGTCCGTCCGCTCGCACCGGCCTCCCGGGCCCCGTACCGCAGCAGCATCGTCGCCACGTCGACCTTCCGCGCGCGCAGCGCGGGATCGGCGCCGTAGAGATATCCGCCCGCGAGGCGGGGCGACATCAGGGTCAGGTCGGCCGCGACGACGTCCTCACCCAGCCGGAACTCCGTCACGCGCGCGGCCCCGCCCTCGACCATCGGCCGCACCGCCCGCGCGAGATGCTGCGCGAACCGGTCGCTGGTGTGCTCGGCGGTCACGCCCCGCCCCTGCCATTGAAGCCGATGCAGTCTCAGCAGCCGGTCGAGTGCGGCCGGCACCTCGTCCCCGGGCACGATCCGCTCGTCGATCCCGAGCGCGTCCAGCTTGCGCAGCTTCGCCCGCACCCGCTGCTGGGCCTTGCCCGTGGGGATCCGTTCGAGCAGGGTGTCCATCGGCTGGGCGGGCAGCTCAAGGCAGAGCGAGTCCGGGAGCCGTCGACGCGGCCCCCGCCAGCGGGCGAACACCTGCTCGGCCGACGCCCCCGGGCGGACCTCGCGCAGATCGATCACCGCGCCGCGCGCCGCCCCGGCCAGCGCCCCGGCCAGCGCGGCAGCGGCCTCGGGGCAGGCGTCGTCGAGCAGGACGTCCGTGAAGTCGGTGATCGCGCCCCCGAGCTGGGTGAGGACCGGGAGCGGACCGCGGGCGCGCATCAGGGGTGCCGCCGCGACCAGTTCGCCGTCCTCCCGTCGTACGAGCACGACCCGCAGGGCGTCCGGCCTGCCGTACGACACCCACCAGGAGTGCAGCCAGGAGTGGGACTGGAAGGGAGTGGCCGTGGAGCAGCGGGCGAAGAGCGACGCCCACCGCTCGCCGAGCCGGCCGAACTCCGCGCCGTCCCTGCACACCTCGCTTCTCCAGCCATCTCCCGACACCCCGTTCCCCGACACGCCGTCTCTCGACACCCCGTTCCCCGACATGCCGTCCCCCGTCACACCGTCTCCGACGCCGGTTCAGGCTGGGTGCCGCCCGCCGTCGGGCCGGGGACGGAGGCCGTGGCCGGCCGGGAATGCCGGGTCTCCGCGAGCGCCGCGCGCCGGGGGCGTACGAGCAGCGCCAGACCACCGAGCAGCCCGCCCGCGCAGCCTCCGACCAGCGCCGAGAGGGAGGCGGACGGCGAGACGGGCTCCACCGGCCTGGTCGCCCGGGAGAACTGGACGACCTTCACGCCCGTGCTCCCCGAGACCTGCGTGCTGTTGAGGACCAGGGCGCGGGCGACACCGTCCGCCATGGCGACGGCCTTGCCCGGCGTGGTGGACCGTGCCGTGAGGGAGATCATCGGCGCGTCGGGGGAGGTCTCCGCGAGCACGCTCTCGCGCAGGGTCGCGGCGGTGACCCCCGACCACGCCTGGGCGTCGCCGGTCACCGCGATGTCGGTGGCGACCCTGCCGTACGCCTGGGCGAAGCCGAGAGCGGCGGCCGGGTCGGACTTCTCGCCGGGGACCACGATGACGTAGCTCGTGGCCGCGTACTGCGGGGTCTTCACGGCCCCGTAGCCGCCGCCGAGCACCGCGCCGATCAGCACGGACGAGGGCAGCACCCACCAGCGGCGGGGGGTACGCAGGGCCGTCGCGAGACGGGAGCGTCGGGGACTCAGGGAGTTCATCGGTGACTCACTTCGCAAGGGGAGGGGTGCCGTGTACGGCCTGTTCGTAGAGGGACATCAACTGCCGGGCGCTGTGCGCGATGTCGTAGCGGCGTGCCGCGGCGGGCTGCGGCAGCCGGGTGAGCCGGGCGTCGCTGATGCCGCGCAGCGCCGAGATCAGCTCGGGTACGGACTCGCCGACCCGCCGGGCCCCGGGGGCCTCGTCCGGCGGCAGGTCGTCGATCGCCGGGCAGGCCACGTACAGCGCCGGCAGCCCGGCGGCCAGCGCCTCGACGACCGCGAGCCCGAAGGCCTCGTCGGGGGAGGTGGAGACGAAGACGTCCATGGCGGCGAGCAGCGACGGAAGATCGGGGTCGGGTGAGAACGCGGAGGGCGGGTCCTCGCAGGCGCCCGTGAGGAGCACCCGGTCGGCCGCCCCGCACTCGCGCGCGACGGCGAGGAGCCGTGCGCGCTCCTCCCCCTCGCCGACGAGCAGCAGCCGCGCCTCGGGCACCGACGCCGCCGCCCGTACGAGCCGGTCGAAGCGCTTGCCCGGGGCGAGCCGGCCCACCCCGCCCACGACGAACGCGTCCTCGGGCAGGTCGAGCCGCTTCCTGGCCGTCCGCCGTGCGTCCTCGTCGAAGCCGAAGCGGGCCCGCTCGATGCCGTTTGGGACGACCTGGACACGGGAGGGCGCCACCCCCCATGCCTCCAGACGGCGGGCGACGCTGGGCGAGACGGCGACCGTCGCCGAGCCCAGCCGCTCCGTGGCCCGGTAGAGCGCACGGGTGCCGGACGACAGCGGCCGGCCCTCGATCTGGGTCTCCCCGAGGGAGTGCTCGGTCGCGACGACGGCACGGACACCGGCGAGGCGGGCGGCGATCCTGCCGTACACGCACGCCCGGTACAGATGGGTGTGGACGAGGTCGTACCCGCCCCGGCGGACCAGCCCCGTGAGGCGGGGGAGCGCGCTGAGGTCACGGTTGCCTGTCATGCCGAGATGCGTGACCGGAACCCCGTCGGACTCCAGGCCGCGGGCGACCGGGCCCGGGTTGGTGAGCGTGACGACCTCGCTGCTGACCGGAAGGTGACGCAGCATCAGCCGTAGCTGCTGCTCGGCGCCGCCGATGCCGAGGCCGGTGATGACGTGGAGGACCTTCATGACGCCTCCCGACCCGCGTCGCGACCCGCGTCGCGACCGGACGCGGCCGCGAGGCGGGTGCCGGTGCCGACGCCGGTGCCGAGGTCGTCGTCGAGGTCGCGGGGGTGGCGGCGGCGCAGGGGGTGCAGGAGGCGCTTGGCGGTGAGGCGCAAGGGGGTGTCCTGCTCGTCGATGTGGACCCGGGGCAGCGCGTGCGCGCAGGTCAGCGGGCCCGGGTCGATGGCGCAGCCGTACCGGTACCCCGCCTCCCGTACGGACCGCACCGCGCGCGCGTCGATGTGTCCGTACGGGTAGCAGAAGCCGTGCACCGGGCCGCCCGTGATCTCCTCCAGGAGCTCTCGGCTGCGGCGGGTCTCCTCGGCGAGCGTCGCGGTGTCGACCGTGGGCAGCGAGACGTGCCGCAGCCCGTGCGAGCCGATCTCCATGCCGGCCTCGGCGACGGCCACGATGCCGTCCTCCGTCAGCAGCGGTTTGCGCGGGCCGTTGTCGTCCCAGGCGTTCTCGCCGCCGATCCGGCCGGGCAGGACGTAGACGGTGGCGGTGAAGCCGTGGCGGCGCAGCAGCGGCAGGGCCGAGTCGACGAAGTCGGCGTACCCGTCGTCGAAGGTGAGGCCGACGAGCCCCTTCGCGCGGCCCGCCGCCCTCGCGTCGAGCAGCTCGCGCACGGAGACACCGCGCAGCCCCCGGTCGTTGAGCCAGTGCAGCTGCCGGGCGAAGCGCACGGGGGAGACGGTCACCCGGTACGGGTCATCCGTGGTGTCCGCGATCGAGTGGTACATCACCACCCACGGGGGCGGCTTCGGCAGCAGTCGACGGATCGCGGCGGCGCGTGGCGCCGTGGCATCGGGCATGGGCGAGCCTTCGGGACGCGGTGCGGGTGAGGGGAGGGATGTCCGGCGCATGGGCGGAGCAGGCGAGGAGGAGCAGGAAGACGGCGGCGGAGACCACGCCCGCGACGGCGAGGGAGAGGAGCGCGGGCTCGATCAGGACCGAGCACAGCCAGCCGGCGGCGGTGGCCAAGGCGGCTGCGGTGGCGAGCCGCAGCAGTCCCTCGCCGAGGTGGCGGATCCGGACCGGGATGGCCTGGCGGCGCGCGCCCAGCAGCATCATCGCGGCGGTGAGTGTGATCCCGAGTGCGTTGGCGGCGGCGATGCCGACGGCGCCCCAGAGCCGGGCGCCGACCACCCCGGCGACGGCGGTCGCGGCGAGACCGACGGCCATGGCGGCGGCCGGGTACCAGAGCGGGCGGGAGGCGGAGAAGTAGCAGCGGACGAGCGTGCCGACCGTCGTCTGGCCCAGCAGACCGAACGCGTAGACGCGCATCACGGCGGCGGTCGCGGCGGTGTCGGAGTGGTCGAACGCGCCGCGCTGAAAAAGGACTTCGACGATCTGGGGGGCGGCGGCGATGACGATCGAGGCGCCGGCGAGGACGACCACGGCGGCGAGCAGCAGGTCCCGCTCGACGCGGCGGCGCGCGCCCTCCGTGTCGCCCGACGCCATGGCGCGGGCGACGACGGGGAAGCTGACCGTGCACAGCATCAGCGAGAGGATCATCGGCATCTGCGCGACCTTCTGCGCGTAGTTCAGATGCGAGATCGCGCCGGAGGGCAGGGGTGAGGCGAGGAAGCGCTCGATGAGGATCTGCGACTGGCGGGAGACCGTGAAGGCGATGACGGGGGCGATCAGTCCGAGCACGAGGAGCCGTCCGTCGGCGGTCGGCGCACCGTGCGACACCCGCGGTCGGCGCCGCAGCTCCCGTACGAGGTAAGGCGCCTGGACCGCCACCATCAGTACACCGCCGACGGCGACCCCCGCCGCCGCCGCCCGCACGCCGAAGGGCTCGCGCAGCGCCACGATCGTGCCGATGATGCCGACGTTGTACGCGACGTAGATGGCGGCCGGCGGGAGGAAGGAGCCGTGTGCGCGGAGCGCGGCCGAGCAGTAGCCGGCGAGCGTGAAGGTCAGGACGCAGGTCGCGGTCAGCCGGGTGCAGTCGACGGCGAGCCGCGGGTCGGGGAGGCCGGGCGCGAGGGCGGCGACGAGGAGCGGCGCGGCGAGGACCAGGAGGCCGGCGAGGGCTGACATGACGAGCGCGAGCCGGGGCAGCGTGGAGCGTACGAGCGCGCGGACGGCGCCGCGGCGGGTGAGGGCCCGGCTGAACGCGGGTACGAGGATGAGGGCCATCGCGTCCTCGATGAGCAGCGTCGACGCGAACTCGGGCACGGTCCAGGCGACGAGGAACGCGTCGGTCTCCGCCCCGGCGCCGAAGTAGTGGGCGAGGCTCTGGTCCCGTACGAGACCGAGTACGGCCCCCGCCGCGGTGAGCCCGGCCGTCACGGCCGCGGCCCGCGCGAGGAAGCCGCCGGAGCGGGCGGGCTTCGGCGCCCTGTGCCGCGCCCGCCTCGGTGCTCCGCCGTCCGTGTCACGTGGCAGGCGGGGTCGCCAGTCGCCGGGATACTCCACCGCCGCCGGAGCGTCGGCCGCCCGGTGGGCCGGCGGCTGGACGGCCGTCGCGGCCGCACCGGGGCGGGTGCCGGTGGGGCTCATGGCCGTCGGGCGACCGACGGGACGTACCGCTGCCGGGCCCATGGCCCCGCCGTGAGGCCGACGGCCCCACGCATCGGCCTGCGGCTGGTGCCGGACGAACCGCTCGTCCGCGTCCGTCGGTCCGGTGCGCAGGGCGTTCGATGCCGAGCCGTCGGCTCCGCCGTACGGCGGGCGCGGGGGCATCGGGGCGACGGACGGAGGGAGCTGCCCGTCGCCACCCGTCGTGCCGGGCACGACGGCTCCGCCGTACGGCGGCGGGGCCGACGGGGCCGGGCCCGCGCGGTGGCCGGACACGGACCCGAGCCGAGGGGCCGCGGCGGGCCCGCCTTGGGGGTGGCTCCGGTCGGCACCGGCCCGGCCCGTAGGGCCCTCGCCGGACCGGACCACCGGACCACCGGGCCCCCGGCCACCCGCGGTCACCGGACCACCGGGCCACCGGCCGCCCGCGGTCTCCGGGCCACCCGCGGTCTCCGGACCACCGGGCCACCGGCCGCCCGCGGTCTCCGGACCACCCGCGGTCACCGGACCACCGGGCCACCGGCCACCCGCGGTCTCCGGGCCGCTCGCGGCGGGGGCAGGACCCTGGCCGGTCCGGCCCGCGAGGCCGTCCGGGACCGGGGACGTCGTGCCCGCCCAGCGCCGGCCGCCCACCGGGAGGTCGGGCATGGGCCACGGGTCCGCCCAGACGGGTGGTCCCGCGGCCCCCGAGCCCTCCGGAGGGGGCACCCGGTCCGTCGACTCGGGCTCCCCGCCCCAAGGGTCACGCACGTTTCACCTCCGCCAGCGACCACCAGGCCGCGAGCCCGAGGACGACCGACATCAGGACCGTCGAGGGCCCCCCGATGTCCGCGTAGAAGAAGTCGATGAGCTGCCACGACAGCACGCCGATGGCGACGAGCCCCATCCGCCGCACCGCCCCCACCAGCAGCGCCGCCCAGCTGCCCACGAGGGCGAGCAGCCCCAGCAGCCCCTGCTCGCTGAGCACCAGCAGATACATGTTGTGCGGGGAGAGCAGCGGCTGGCGGTGGAACGCGGCGCCCGCGCCCGCCGTGTCGCTGCCGGACGACAGCGCCAGCGAGGCGTGCGAGTCGCGGTACGCGGGGAAGCCCTTGAGCCCCACACCGGTCAGCGGATCCGACCGCCACATCTCCCCGGCCGCCGCCCACATCGTGTACCGGTCCGTCACCGACTGGTCCGGCGCTCCCGCCACCTGCGTGATGCTGGCGACCCGCTCCTTCACCATGGCCGAACCGACCCCGAGCCCGCCCACCAGGACCACCGCGAGCGCGCCCACCGCGAGCGCCACCCGCCCCGCCCGCCGCAGCCCCGACAGCACGAGCTGGATCGCGATCGCCAGCACCGTCGCGATCCATGCGCCCCGGCTGAACGAGAGCACCAGCGGGACGAACAGCAGCCCGGCGCAGACCAGCGCCGCGGTCCGAGCCCGGCCCCGCCCGCTCCCCAGCGCGATCCCCGTGACGATGACCAGGCCGTACGAGACGACCGTGGCCATCCCCATCACATCCGTCGGACCGAACGTCCCGACCGCCCGGATGTCCTCGCCCTGATACGACGCGCCCGTCCCGGTCAGGTACTGCGTGACCCCGACCGCGCCCTGGAGCAGTGCCAGGCCGACCAGCGCCCAGGCGACCGTCGCGAAGTCCCGCCGGTCGCGGATCATCAGCAGCACGGCCGCCGGGACGAGCACGAAGACCTGGACGTAGCGGGCGACCCCCGGCAGACTCGCCGCCGGATCGTTCGAGGTGATCGCCGCCAGACAGATGCCGAGCACCGGCAGCCCGATCACGACCGCGGCCGCGCGGCTCAGCGGCCGCGCCCCGCTGCGAACCACCCGCACCAGACAGATCAGTACGAGCAGCCCCGAGGCCGCGTCCGCGATCGTTCCCGTACCGCCGGTGCCGCCCTCCGTGCCGCCGCCGCCCGGGACGAGCAGCAGCGCGATCACCGCCAGGACCGGGGACAGCGCCCAGGCCCGGCGCGCCCGGTCCCGTACGTCGGTGCCGGCCGCCCCGGGCTGCGCCCAGGCCGCCGTCGCCATCATCAGCTCCCCGCCGGTCGGACCAGGCCGGCCGCGGTGCGCAGCAGGATCCGGACGTCCTGCCAGAGTGACCAGTGGTCGATGTAGTGGTTGTCGAAGCGGCAGCGGTCCTCGATGGACGTGTCGCCGCGCAGCCCGTGCACCTGAGCCAGGCCCGTCAGACCGACGGGCATCCGGTGCCGGTCCGCGTAACCGTCGTGGACACGGCTGAACTGCGTGACGAAGTAAGGACGTTCGGGCCGTGGCCCGACCAGGCTCATGTCCCCGCGCAGGACGTTCCACAGCTGCGGCAGCTCGTCGAGCGAGGACTTCCGCAGGAAGCCGCCGACCGCGCTCATCCGCCGGTCCTCGGCGACGCTCCACCGGGTCGCCGACTCGGTCTCGTCGGCCGGCCGGATCGTACGGAACTTCAGCAGCGTGAACAGCCGCCCGTGCTGCCCGACACGCTCCTGCCGGAAGAGCACCCCGGGCCCGTCGGAGAGCCGTACCGCCAGCGCGCACAGCAGCAGTACCGGCAGGGCCAGCACGAGCGCGGGCCCGGCCAGCACCACGTCGAGCGCGCGCTTCGCGCCCCGCCCGGGCCGCTCGTCCAGCGGGACCAGACGACGGCAGGCGTACCCCCACAGGTGGTCGCCCATCGGCCCGTCCTGATCCCGGCCGCCCACCCGCCAGGTGGTGCAGCCGTAGTGCTGGAACAGCGTCACCAGGCTGCTGTCGTCGGTCAGGAAGACGGCGTCGCGGACCGTGTTCTGGATGACCGCGCGGTGGATCTCCTCGGCCGACGTGAGCACCGGAAGCCCGGGCTCTCCGTCCGGCCGCGACCCGACGATCCCGACCGGCCTGATGCCGTACTCCGGGTGCTGCGCCAGCGCGGCCGTGAACCTGCGCGCGGCGGCGGGACCGCCGACCACCAGCGCGGAGCGCGGATGCGTCCGGGCCCTGCGCCGCCCGAGGGCGTGCACCGCCGCACGGGCCAGGCCGACGGCGGCGAGCTGTGTCGCGTACGCGGAGCAGAGCGCGACCGGCCCGATGGCCAGGGCCGGGGTGAACGCGGCGACGGCCGCCGCGGCCACGCACCAGGCCACGCCGGCGCGCGCCGCGAGCACGGGCAGTTCGTCCAGTACGGAGGCGGTGGCGCCGGCCGGCCGGTGCAGGCCCGCGTGGGCGTTGAGGGCGAGCACGCACGCGGCGACCAGCAGGAACAGCCGGAGCGTGCGCTGCGGTTCGGGCAGCAGCACGGCCGCGAGCAGCACGGCGAGACCGTCGGCCGCGATCAGCGGTACGGCGGTCAGCCGTGGCGGCGCCGGCCGGCGCGGCGGCAGCGCGAGCCGGTCCGGCCTGCCGCGCTGCGGTGCGAGGGAGGCGAGTCCGGGGACGGGGCCCTGGACCGCCGAGGGCCAGGGGCCCGGTGAAGGAGGAACGCTGGTGCTTTCCGTAGTCACGGCGAAATCGGCTCTCTGTGCTCGGTGCACCGCACTCCGGCCAGCTCGCGGTACACGTCCGCGACGGCCGCGCCGGTGCGCCGCACATCGAATCTGCTGAGTACGTGTTCGTGGGCCTCGCGGCCCAGGGTTCGCCGCGGCTCCGGACCGCCGAGCAGGCGGCCGACGGCGGCGGCGAGGGCGGCCGGGTCCTCGGGCGGGACCAGGCACAGGGGTTCGTGGCCGGGCGGCAGGCTCTCGCGCGCCCCGTCCACGTCACTGACCACGACCGGGCGGCCGCTCGCCATCGCCTCCAGTGGCGCGAGCGCCATGCCCTCCCAACGGGACGGCAGGACGACGAGATCGGCCGCCCGGTACCAGGGCGCGGTGTCGTCGACGTTGCCGGTGAACCGCACCGACGGCGGAGCCGCGGCCCGCAGCCGCTCCGCGTCGGGCCCGTCGCCCACCAGGACGAGCCGGGCCGTCGGCACCTGCTCCAGGACGGCGGGCCAGGCGGCGAGCAGGACGTCCTGCCCCTTCTGGCGGCAGAGCCGCCCGACGCAGACGACGGTGGGCCCGTCGGCGGGGCTGTCGGAGCCGTCGGTCCCGAGGTCCGCCCCGGCGGCCGTGGACGTCCCGAACCGCTCGACGTCCACACCGTTGTGGATGACCGACCAGGGCGCGCGAACGCCGGCCGCCTCGCCGGTACGGCGCTCCGCCTCGCTGACGCAGACGATCCGGTGCGTCCAGCGCGCCGCCCACCCCTCCCAGCGACGGGCCGCCGCGGCGACGGCTCCGTCGACCGCCTCGAAGGACCAGGCGTGCGGCTGGTACACCGTCGGGATACGGCCCCGCACGACCAGCCGGGCGCAGAGCCCGGCCTTGGCGCTGTGCGCGTGGACCAGTGCGGGACGGACCGTACGGATCACCCGCGCGAGTTCGCGGGTCTCGCGGACCAGACGGGGGCCGGGGTCGCGCCCGGCCCGCCAGTCGTACGGGTCCGCGCCCTCGGCCCGGACGGCCGAGGCCAGCGGAGTGCCCGGCGGGCACGCGACGGCGACCCGCAGCCCCGCTTCGAGCTGGGCGCGCACGAGGTCGACGACGACCCGCGCGACCCCGCCGTCACCGGGCTGGACCGCGTGGAGAACGGAGAAGGAACGCATGTCAGCGCCCGACGTCCGCCTGGAGGAAGAGCGCTCCGAGCCAGACGGTGTCCTGCCGGGCGCCGAAGCGGACGTGGAATCGGTCGGCTCCATGGCGCAGCGCACCCTCCAGATCGAAGACGTCGGAGTCGTACCCCAGGGTGTTCTGATGAGCGGGAAGTCGTTCGATCCGACCGGCGCCGAAATCGGTGATGCTGGAGTTCATCACGTCGTCCGCGGAATTGGCGGAATCCGAGAGCAGAACACTCCCCGATCCGCTCGTCTCCACCGCCAGGTAATCCCCGCGAGTTCCCCGGTCACCGTCGTAGGCGACCACTCCCAGTCGTCCGGAAGCGCCCTTCGGAACCGCCGTGTCCCCCAACTCGACCCGCAGCTCACCGCTGTTCGGACCGACCGTTTCGAAGCCGTCCCAGAGCGTGAGCCGGCGCAGCGGGTCGGCGGCGTTCTCGTACGCGACGACCAGCGTCCATCCGCCCCAACCACCGACTGCCGAACGGCCCATGGCCACGTTCACCTGGGCTACCGTCCACAGCCCGTCCCGGGCCGACCGGACGAGCTCGGTCACGTCCGCGGAGGCTTGGAAGGCGTCGGCGCCGTCCGCCGTACGGTGGCCGATCGTGGAGTCCGCGAGGACCGCCTTGTACCGGCCCCCCGGCTCGGCGATCAGGACCCGGCCGTTGTCCTTGTGCGGCTTCTGCTCGCCGACCTTCAGGTTCCCGCCCCAGTAGAGACGGGCGTAGCTGACCCGGGAGCCCGCGGGGACACGGACCTCGGCGCTGCTGGAGTTGTAGGTGTTGGGGTCGCTGTCGACGTCGACGTACCCGATGGCGAAGCCGTCGTTGCGCGTTCCCGCGCTCGTGGCGTTCCGGGCGGCCGTGGCCGAGGTGTTGGCGGCGCGGACGATCCCCCCGTGCTGCACCGCCTGGTACCGAGGGGCGAAGGGAACGCGGGGGGCTTCCTCGGGTTGCGGTGCGGCGGCGGAGGCGGCCGGCAGCGCGGCGGACAGGGCCGCACACGACAGGGCACACAACAGACCGCGGCGCACAGCACGAACCACTGAATTCCGCATACAGGTTCTCCGCTTTGATGAGAGAAGCAAGGGAACACCCGTGTAGACCGGGGGAGAAGAAGATGTCGACCGCGCGAAAGGGGTGATCGCGCGGCTGGACCGTAGGCGACGCTCGGGAACGTTATAGCCCCGACGTCGGGCGATAGTAAGCATTAGATGCTCGCGAAAGCTAACTCCCGCATCTGCTCGGCAGTTTCTTCGTTGTGCGTGTTGCGCCATTCTTCGGTCAGTCGCTCGAATGGCCCTCTTATGGCCCAAAGATCGGTTGAACGTCACCCGTTCGGGAGAGCAACCGATGAATTTCCGAAGCGTTGTTGAAGGAGCCGGGCGAAACCGTCCGCGCCGTCTCACAGGTTCGTCAACAATCGAGGAGCGCTTCTCCATGTCCCGTATCGCGAAGGCTGTAGTCCTGTCCGTGGGTGTCGCCGCGTCCGTCGCGGGTGCCACCGGTGTCGCCGCTGCCGACTCCCTGGCCGAGGGCGCGGCCGTGAAGTCCCCGGGCGTCCTGTCCGGCAACCTCGTCCAGGTCCCGGTGCACGTCCCGGTCAACCTGTGCGGCAACACCGTCAGCGTCATCGGCGCCCTGAACCCGGCCTTCGGCAACACCTGCGCCAACGTCTGATCTCGCACGCCGGATCGTGGTCCTTCCGAGGCCGGCGCGCCGCCCCGTACCGGGGGGGGAGCGCTGGCCTTCCGCATCATTCGGACGCACCCTCGTGCGCCGCCCGGTGCAACGGCGCACGCCCCCTCGGAGGGGCAGGTCAGAGGGACGGATTCACCCGAACGGAGGGGGTGGCGCTCCGTAGTTCTCCTGTTGCGGAGCGCTATGTGTGCAGCGCACGGTGGCCGAGATGTTGTCCGACGCATAAGGAAAAGGAACACATATGCGTCCCCTCGCTTGCAGCCGCCTTACCGTCCTGGCGATAACCGCCGCCCTCACCCTCGGCGCGGCCGGAACCGCCCTCGCCGACGAACAGCACCCGTCCCGCGTCCCGGCCGTGACAGCCGAGGCGCCCCACTCCGAGATCGAGGCGCTCAAGGCGAAGGTCACGACGGCGGTCGACGCCGCCGAGGGCATCACGCCGGAATCGCGCCCCGCCTCGGTCGCCGTCGACGGGACGACGGCCGCGAAAGCGGTGGCCGCCGACCCCGTCTCCGACGCCCTCGCAACCGTCCAGAAGGTGATCGCCGATCTCCTCGCGACGGTCACCAGTGGCGTCAGCGGTGTCGTGCCCCAGGTCACCGCGACCCTCACCTCGCTGATCAACTCGGTTCTCTCCGGGGTGCTCGGCGGGCTGCCGGCGCTGCCGACGCTGCCGGAACTCCCCGTCGAGGTGCCCACGCTTCCGGTCGAGCTGCCGGAGGTGGAGGTGCCGGAGGTGGAGCTTCCCGAGGTCGAACCGCCCGAGCTGGAACTGCCCGAACTGGACCTGCCGGTCCGCTGGTAGCTCCGCCTCGCCCCTGACGCCGTGCCGCCCGGTCTCCCCGGACGGCACGGCGTCCGGGTATCCGATCCGTAAATAGCACCAGGTCCAGTCATTCGAGTGCAGTGGAGAGAAATCCCTCCTCTCGGAGTTTCCGTGGAGCGCACCTCTCGTTACAGAAGGCAGAACGACGTACAGGAATCGGCCAAGAGGCCTGTACAGCAAGCGACTTGCTTGCGCAGTGACGCCAAAGAGGAAGGATTCGATTCATGAAGCCCACCAAGGTTGCCGCGGTCGTCGCCGGTTCTGTGATGGCCCTGGGTGCCGCCGCGCCCGCCATGGCCGCCGAGGCGATGACCCCCACCAGCCTGAACGGTGGTCTCGGGGCGCTCGCCAGCGAGGGCCTGAAGACGGATGCGCTGAGCAGCACCACCGACGGCTCCGTCGTCAAGACCGTGGGGGACACCGCGAACCAGCTCAACAAGACGACCCAGAGCGCCCCGCTGCTCGGTGGCCTCCCGATCGGCGGCTGACCGTCCCTCCCCGCAGGACCGCCTGACCCGCGCTGCTTCCCGGCGCGGCGGACCGCGCCATCGGTCCCGACCCTCCTGGATCGAACCCTCGCTCCGCCTGGCCCCGGGCGGACGCTTTCGCCGAGCGTATGCCGCCCCCCACAGTGATCGGCTGATCGAATGATTTTCAGATCAGCTGCCGTGTGGTCGCGGCTCCCGCGGTGTGCCGCTCTCTAGGCTCTCGCCGACCCCTCACGGAAGGTCGGCCCATGGAGAGACCGAGGGCGGCAGCGCTCGACCTCGCGCCGCTGTCCGCGGCGCCGCTGCCCGGTGTCCCTGAGCCTGACGTTCCGTAACCAGTGCGTCAGTAGACCGACGCACTGCGTGCGCGGCAAGGCCGGTCGGAGCGAGGGGGGTCCCGCCGGTCTCTCCCTTCTCCAGAGGAAGATCGGTATGCGATCCAACATCAGCAGGAAGCTGATCACCGCGGCGGCGACGACGGGAATCCTGTCGCTGACGGGAGGTCTCGCCCTGGCGGCGAACTCCCTGAGCAACGCCGGTCATTCGCCCGACCCCGGCGCGGGCCACCACGTCCAGGTCCCCGTCCCTGTCCCCCCGGACCTGTGCGGCGACCACGCGCAGTTCGCCCATGTCCCGCCCTCCGTGGTCGCCGAACTCTGCGGCCCGTCGCACGAGGAAGAGCCGGGCGGTTACGGGGACGACGAGTCCACGCCTCCGACGAAGCCGCCGACGACTCCGCCCACGAAGCCGCCGACGACCCCTCCGACGAAGCCGCCGACCACGCCTCCGACGAAGCCGCCGACGACTCCGCCCACGAAGCCGCCGACCACGCCTCCGACGAAGCCGCCGACCACGCCTCCGACGAAGCCGCCGACGACCCCTCCGACGAAGCCGCCGACCACGCCTCCGACGTCGACGCCGAGCCACCCCGGTGGGCCGGGCGGGCCCGGGGAGTCGCACGGTCCCGACAAGCCCCACCTCCCCGACACGGGCGGTGACTCGGTGACGATGGGCGCGGCCGCGGTCAGCGCGGCCCTGATCATCGGCGGTACCGTCGTCTACCTTCGCGCCGGCCGTGTCGCCGGCGCCGGACGGCGTGAGCGACGGCACTGACGCTCCGTACCGACGCTCCGTACCGACGACGCGTCAACGAAGACCCCCACCGTCACCGGTGGGGGTCTTCGACGTTGCTGCAGACAGGGGAATTTCGCGACGTTCCCGCTGCCGGGCTCGTTCTCAGGACGCAGTACCTCAGTAACGTCGACACCTGCTCTGAAGGGCCTACGCAGTCATGAATCTGCGCTCTCACGCCGGCATGGGAATCCTCATGACCGCCCTCGCCTCCGCGGCCATGGCCTCCCCCGCCGTCGCCGCCGACGCGCCGGTCGTCGTTCCGCTCCAGGGACTGGAGCCGGTGATCCCGATGGACGCTCCCACGGTCGCCACCGGAGTCCCCCTTCCCGTGCCGGGAGGCCCCACCGGCTTCCAGGAGGGGCAGGCCGGACTGCTTCCTGACGTGGCCCTGCCTCGGGTGCCGTTCACGAGCACCCTCCCGGAGACCGTCCTCGCCGCCCAGCTGCCCGAGGTCATCGAGGGCAGCGAGCCTGGCAAGGCCCTCTTCACCACCCCGCGCTCGGAGATGGCGGCCGCCACCCCCGGCGCCACGGTCGGCAACCCGGTCGTCGCGCCGCGCGGCGACCGGCTCGGGCTGCCGGACCTCGCGGTGCCGGAGGTCGGTGTCGTCGCTCCGATGCTGCGCGGAGCGATGGACTCCCAGCTGGGTCTGGCGCAGCCGACGGCCTGACGGCGTTCGTTTGTACGACCAATGGCCCGGCGGGTGAAGACACGATTCTTCCCCGCCACCCGAGGGGTCGTTGCTCGTTACAACGGAAGGCTGGTCGCATGGCCGTGGCCCGCAGATCCCAGGCCCGTTCCGTCGTATCCGACGGCGGGCGGATCCACCGGTTCTGCGGGCCTTCCCTCACTTTCATCCCGTCCGGCGTAATGGCCGTGACCCATGCGCCATTTCGGCGTTGAACGGGAATGTCGGCCGTGATTCTCGCGGTCGCCTTTACACGTCCAAGGAGTTCTTGATGTCTCGCATCGCGAAGGCTGCCGCTGTTCTCGCCGGCACGGGTGCCGTTGCCCTCAGCGGAGCCGGCATGGCCGTCGCCGACTCGGGCGCCCACGGTGTCGCCGCCCACTCGCCCGGCGTCGGCTCGGGCAACGCCGTCCAGGTACCGGTCCACGTCCCGGTCAACCTGTGCGGCAACACCGTCACGGTCATCGGGCTGATCAACCCGGCGTTCGGCAACCAGTGCGCGAACGTCGACGGGCACGGCGACGGCGGCTACGGCGGCTGACCCTCCGACCTCGTCATCGACGTCCCCCCCGGCCGACCGGCCGGGGGGACGTTCTGTCATGCGTACCGGTAGATGGCGCTGTGGTCGAGCATCTCGCCCGGGGTGACCCCCCAGGGGCCCATCTTCTCGTCGCGGGCAGCGATCCGCCGGTACTGGGACTCGCCCAGCTGCGGCGGGCGCGTCGGGAGATACCCGGCCCGTGGGTGGCGCTGCTGCCAGCGCGACCACACGAGGTCCACGAAGGAGTGGTGGAGCCAGAAGACCGGGTCGTTGACGGAGGCGCCGCCGAGCATCAGGCCGCCGACCCAGCGGTGCACACGGTTGTGGATGCGGAACCGTTCGCTGCCCCGGCCCGGCGCCCAGCCCTCCAGCGTGTTCCGGAACCCCGACCGGCTCGTGGAGTTCCACGGTTCCACGTCGTACACGGTCTCCCGCATCACCTCGTCCAGCTGGGCCTTCGTGGGCAGCGTGATCGGGTCCTGGGGGCGGCCGAAGTCCCTGGTCAGGAAGCGGCCTTCGGTCATGCCGTGCTTCACCGCCCACCGTCCGCCCGCGTAGGCGAAGGGGCCGGTCATCACCTGGAGGTCCTCGCGGCGCCCGTTGCCGCCCATGAAGTCGTCGCTCCAGAGGGAGGCGGCGGGGGTGTTGTCCCGGGTCCAGTCCCAGTACGGCACGGTGACCGTCGGGTCGATCCGGCGCAGCGCCCGCTCGAACTCCAGCAGGAACTTGCGGTGCCAGGGCAGGAAGCTGGGGGTCATGTGGGCCACGCGGAGGCGGTTGTCCCCGTCGGCGACGTAGTAGTCGATGTGCGTACGGACGAAGTCGTCGTACCCCCCGGCGCGCTTGAGCTCCAGGACGGCGGCGACGAACTTCTTCCGCTCGACGCTCGTCAGATCGCGCTGGTTCTTACGTGTGTAGGCCACGCGGGCTCCCTCCCTGGTGGATGCCGTGGGCGGCGGCGTAGCGGGTCAGCGGGGCGGGTCCCAGCTCGTCCACGGCCGCGCGGGTGGCCGCCAGCGGTGTCGCATGGGACTCGTAGTGGTCGATGGGGGTGAGATAGCCGCCGTCGGCGCGGCGCATCAGATGGAGCGGCCGGCCGTCGACGAGGACCAGGTGCTCGCCCGAAGGGCCCGCGAGGCTCCGGATGCGGCGGCCGCGGTACATCTCGTCGAAGAGTTCCCCGAACGGCTTCTCGGCGGTGTCGCCCGAGGCGCGGGGTGAGCCCTCGTGTGGTGTGGCGGCGACGCGGGCCAGGGCGCCGCCGGTGAAGGCGGCGACGGCCAGGGTGAAGAGGGACCGCAGTGCGACGCGGCGCGGGACGATCATGAGTGATCTCCAAACGGTCGGAGAATGCCCTCAGGGCACAACGATGGAAACCCGACTTCGTTGCGAGGGAAATGCCAGCGGGTGGAATGTCGGCCGATCGAGTGAATTCAACTCGGGAAGGCGGCTGTTCGACGACTAGCATCCGGATCCATGACTTCTCCCTCCGCCGTTTCCGCGGCGCGCAGTGACAATCCGCTGGGCACGCTCACCGTCGTTCCGTGGACCATCGGTCCGACCGACGACACCCCCGTCACTCCTTTTCTGATGGTGTATTCCCTCGGGGACGGCCGTGACGGTCCCGAGGCCGGCGAGGAGGCCATGCGGGCCGCCCTCGAAGGCATGGGCCTGCCGCTGGGGGACCGGGTCGTCGACGCCTCGGTGGAGCGTGCGACCGGCGCCCATCTGCTCGTCGAGGCCCAGCGGGCCGTGCTCACGCTGCCGTTCATGAAGGCGCAGTGCCCGGTGCCCGCCGAGTGGGAGGCGGCCGCCAAGGAGAACGGGCACGCCTATCTGATCTGCTCGGTGCGCCCCTGGCCCGACGCCGTGCCCGGCGAGGCGGTCACCGAGGAGCGGCTGAAGAGCTTCGTCACCGACGACCAGGTCGTCGGCGCCGCAGCTCACGTCCTGCTGCCGGTGCGGCGCCTGCAGGGCTGAGCGGAGAGCGGCGGAGAGGGGGTGGCGGCATGGCGACGGTGAACGTACGCGGCGGGGTCCCGGGACAGCGTCAGGAGGAGTCCCCGGAGAGCGCCGGGACGTTCGGCGCGAGCCGGGCCCTCGGCCTGCTGCTCGTGATCACCGGGGCGGCCGGGGTGCTGGCCGGCTGGATCATCACGATCGACAAGTTCAAGCTCCTGGAGGACCCGGACTTCCAGCCGGGCTGCAGCCTCAACCCGGTCGTGTCCTGCGGCAACATCATGAAGAGCGAGCAGGCGACGGTGTTCGGCTTCCCGAACCCGATGCTCGGTCTCGTGACGTACGGGATGGTGGTCGCGATCGGCGCCGGGCTGCTCGCCGGGGCCCGCTACCGGGGCTGGTTCTGGCTCGGCCTGAACGCCGGGATGCTGTTCGGCGTCGGGTTCTGCACCTGGCTGATGCAGCAGTCGCTGTACGAGATCAACGCGCTCTGCCTGTGGTGCTGCCTGGCCTGGACCGCGACGCTCGTCATGTTCTGGTACGTGACCTCGCACAACGTCCGTACGGGCGTGCTGCCGGCGCCCGCCGCCGTGAAGGGCTTCTTCGAGGAGTTCACCTTCGCGCTGCCGGTGCTGCACATCGGAATCATCGGGATGCTGATCCTGACCCGGTGGTGGGACTTCTGGACCAGCTGACGTGACCCTCCCCTCCTGGCCGCGGGCCGCACTCACCGTGCTGCTCGCGGCCGTTCTCGCGCTCGTCCTCCTGCCCGCCGACCGGCTCGCGCCCGGGGGCCGGGCGCCCGCCCCCGCGCCGGAGCGGCCGGAGGTGCCGTCCGGGTTCTTCACCGGTTCCGACGCGACCGGGGTGCGGCGGATCGCCGAGGTGCAGCGCTGGCTCGGCGGTGGGGACCTGACCGTCGGGCACACCTACCTGCCGGGCGACCGCTGGTCCAACATCGAGGGGCACCCCGCGCTCTTCGAGCCCTGGGCGCGGTGGAAGGAGGAGGGGCCGGGGCGGCTCTTCGTCCTGAACGTGCCGCTGCTCGACCGCAGCGAGGAGGGGCTGCCGGACGGGGAGGTCCGGGAGGGACTGCGCAGCGGGGCGGCGGGCGCGTACGACGGGCACTTCCGGACCCTGGGGGAGCGGCTGGTCGCGCACCGGCTCTCCGACGCCGTCCTCGTCCTCGGCTGGGAGATGAACGGCACCACCTACAGCCATCGCTGCGGGCCGGACCCCGAGGCCTGGAAGGCGTACTGGAAGCGGGTCGTGGGCGTGCTGCGGGACGTGCCGGGGCAGCGGTTCCGCTTCGACTTCACCGCGAGCCGGGGGCGGGACGCCGTCGAGTGGCCGCGGTGCTACCCGGGCGACGCGTACGTCGACATCATCGGGCTCGACGCGTACGACCAGCCCGAGGGGGTCGGCTTCGAGGAGCAGGTGAGCGAGGAGTTCGGCCTCGCGCACCATGTGCGGTTCGCCGCGGCGCACGGCAAGCCCGTCTCGTATCCGGAGTGGGGACTCTTCCGCAACGGGGACAATCCGGCCTACGTGCGGGGGATGCTCGACTGGTTCGCGCGGTACCGGCCCGTCTACCAGACCTTCACGGACTACTGCCCGCACGGGGTGTACGGGTGCGCGGACAATCCGGAGTCGGGCGAGGTGGTCAGGGGCGTGCTGGGCGGGCGGTGAGGCTCACGCGTTGTAGGCGACCAGGGAGATGCCGACGTAGTGGGCGATGAAGGCCGCGAGGGTGAGGGAGTGGAAGACCTCGTGGAAGCCGAACCAGCGCGGGGACGGGTTCGGGCGCTTCATGCCGTAGACGACCCCGCCCAGGCTGTAGAGCACGCCGCCGACGATCACCAGGACGAGGACGGCGATGCCGCCGGTCCGCATGAAGTCGGGCAGGAAGAAGACGGCGGCCCAGCCCATCGCGATGTAGCAGGGCGTGTACAGCCAGCGAGGGGCGCCGACCCAGAAGACCCGGAAGGCGATGCCCGCGACGGCGGCGACCCAGACCGCCCACATGAGCGGCCGCCCGGTGGAGTCGGGGAGCAGGAGCAGGGTCAGCGGGGTGTAGGTGCCCGCGATGATCAGGAAGATGTTGGCGTGGTCCAGGCGCCGCAGGACGGCCTCGCCGCGCGGACCCCAGTCGCCGCGGTGGTAGAGCGCGCTGATGCCGAAGAGCAGGCAGGCGGTGAGGACGTAGATCCCGCAGGCGATCCGCGCGCGGGGCGAGTCGGAGAGCGCGACGAGTATGACGCCCGCGATGACGACGGCGGGGAACATGCCCGCGTGCAGCCAGCCCCTGAGACGTGGCTTCAGCGCGTGCGACGGGTGGGACGACGTGGGCTCTGTCCGGGTCACGTCCGGCACGGCAGAAGTCATGAGCCGAATGCTACCTACGCACCCGTAGGCCCCGGAGAGGAGTGGCGATGCTCACGTGTGCGGCCCTCTGGACATATGGGCGCAGGCGTCGGATGATCAAATGAGTGTGGTCGGCACCGGATGAGCAGCTACGACGCATCCGGGTCGCAGCCCCCACGGGGCAGACATCTTCAAAACCCCTCATCAAGGAGCAATCGTGGCGCGCGAGAACGCGGCTCCCACCACCGCCGTCCCCACCCAGCACCAGGAACTGGTCGCCTGGGTGAACGAGATCGCCGGGATCACGCAGCCGGACAGCATCGTCTGGTGCGACGGATCCGAGGCCGAGTACGAGCGCCTGTGCGAGGAGCTCGTCGCCAAGGGCACGTTCAAGAAGCTCGACCCCACGCTGCGCCCGAACTCGTACTACGCCGCCTCCGACCCGTCCGACGTCGCGCGCGTCGAGGACCGGACCTTCATCTGCTCCGAGAAGGAGGAGGACGCGGGCCCGACCAACCACTGGAAGGCCCCGGCGGAGATGAAGGAGATCTTCGCCGGCGAGAAGGGGATCTTCCGCGGCTCGATGAAGGGCCGCACCATGTACGTCGTGCCCTTCTGCATGGGCCCGGTCGGCTCCCCGCTCTCCGCCATCGGCGTCGAGATCACCGACTCCGCGTACGTCGCCGCCTCCATGCGCACCATGACCCGCATGGGACAGGCCGTCCTCGACGAGCTCGGCACCGACGGCTTCTTCGTCAAGGCCGTCCACACCCTCGGCGCCCCGCTCGCGGAGGGCGAGGAGGACGTGCCGTGGCCGTGCAACTCCACCAAGTACATCTCGCACTTCCCCGAGACCCGTGAGATCTGGTCCTACGGCTCCGGCTACGGCGGCAACGCCCTGCTCGGCAAGAAGTGCTACGCGCTGCGCATCGCCTCCGTCATGGCGCGTGACGAGGGCTGGCTCGCCGAGCACATGCTCGTCCTGAAGCTCACCCCGCCGCAGGGCGAGTCGAAGTACGTCGCCGCCGCGTTCCCGTCCGCGTGCGGCAAGACCAACCTCGCCATGCTGGAGCCCACGATCTCCGGCTGGACGGTCGAGACCATCGGCGACGACATCGCCTGGATGCGTTTCGGCGAGGACGGCCGCCTCTACGCGATCAACCCCGAGGCCGGCTTCTTCGGCGTCGCGCCCGGCACCGGCGAGCACACCAACGCCAACGCCATGAAGACCCTGTGGGGCAACTCCGTCTTCACCAACGTCGCGCTCACCGACGACGGCGACGTCTGGTGGGAGGGCATGACCGAGAAGGCGCCCGCCCACCTCACCGACTGGAAGGGCAACGACTGGACGCCGGAGTCCGCCCAGACAGCCGATGGATACAGTCCGGCGGCCCACCCGAACGCCCGCTTCACCGTCCCCGCCGGGCAGTGCCCGACCATCGCCCCGGAGTGGGAGGACCCGAAGGGCGTGCCGATCTCGGCGATCCTCTTCGGTGGCCGCCGCGCCTCCGCCGTCCCGCTGGTCACCGAGTCCTTCACCTGGCAGCACGGTGTCTTCCTCGGCGCGAACGTCGCGTCCGAGAAGACCGCCGCCGCCGAGGGCAAGGTCGGCGAGCTGCGCCGCGACCCGTTCGCCATGCTGCCGTTCTGCGGCTACAACATGGGCGACTACATGGCGCACTGGATCAAGGTCGGTGCCGATGCGGACCAGTCCAAGCTGCCGAAGATCTACTACGTGAACTGGTTCCGCAAGAACGAGGCCGGAAAGTTCGTCTGGCCCGGCTTCGGCGAGAACAGCCGCGTCCTGAAGTGGATCGTGGAGCGTCTGGAGGGCAAGGCCGAGGGCGTCGAGACCCCGATCGGCATCCTCCCGACCGCCGACGCGCTCGACACCGAGGGTCTGGACCTGCCCGCGGAGGACCTGGAGTTCCTGCTCAAGGTCGACCGGGACGTCTGGCGCGAGGAGGCCTCCCTGGTCCCCGAGCACCTCAACACCTTCGGCGACCACACGCCGAAGGAGCTGTGGGACGAGTACCGCGCGCTGGTCGAGCGCCTGGGCTGACCCCCCGTACCCCCGAGGTACAACCGAAAGACTCGTGGTGAGTCGCCCCGAACACCGCCCTGACCAGTGGGGTCACGAACGGCTCGCCGCGACGCACACCGGCCCCCGGAGCCCCCTCACGGCTCCGGGGGCCGGTGCGTTCCCGCCTCAGAGCAGCGGCTGGCCGGCCTCGACCGTCGCGATCGCCCGGCGGCAGGCGTCGCGGAACCTCACGAAGTCGCCGTTCCAGCTGCCCGCCCGGCCGCCCCGGCTGTCCGGGTCGTCGAAGAGGCTCTTGCGCAGCTCGGTGGTGAGCTCCAGTTGCCCGCCCATGCCGAGCATGGTCCGGTTGCAGGGGTTCGCGGTGTGGTCGCCGTTGTACTCCGTGAGCAGCGTGGCCCAGGCGGGGGCGAGGGAGTCGATCGCCGGGAATCCGGCCGCGTTCAGCTCCGTCACCAATGCCGTACGGAAGGTCTTGTTGAGGCCGCCCACGACGGCCATCCGGCGGTCGCCGGTCGGGGGGTAGGTGCCGGTGGGCAGCTTCAGCTGGTCGAACGTGCAGCCGTGCAGGCTGAGCACGTTGAGATGGCCCGCCGCCGTCGCCAGGGCGACGTGGTCGTCGCAGTTCTTCGAGGTGACGTGCAGATCCCTGTTGCCGGAGGAGAGCAGGCCCTCGAACATCCAGTAGTCGTGCACGGTCGGCAGGACCGGTGCGCCGCCGGCGTCGCTCGGGCTGTATCCGGCGATGCCCAGGCAGAGTTCGCTGGTGCCGATCTCGATGCCGCCGCCGTGCAGCGCGAGGATCGCGGTGCGCCGGAACGGGGCGACGGTGGTCATCGAGGTGTCGAACTGCTCGTGACGGCGGAACCGGCGGCTGAAGGTGGTGCCCTCCTGGCCCGCCAGCTCGCGGTAGAGGGCGGTGTTCGAGGGGTACTCGACCTCCGCCGCGCCGGCCGTGCTCGCCGCGCTCGCCGGGGCGGCGATGGCTGGTCGGGCGAGCAGCGGGGAGCCCGCCGTCGCGGCCGCGGCGAGCGCCGCGAGGACCGTGCGACGGGAGGCGGAACGCGAGGCGGAGGCGTGGTTCGTGGTCATGGCCGGAACATAACCGATCGTGTCGACGCGGTGTGGATCTTTCCCGGAGATGGTCCGCGACCGGTGTGCGGCGGCGGTCCGGCCCGCATCGGGTGCCCGTGTACCGTGATCGCCCTCTGGGGAGGGGTGGCGCGATGCCGTAGCGGGAGTCGTGCCGGGTCGTGAGGGAGGTGGCACCCGGGCCGTGCGCCTCCCCGGCACGCGGCCCGGGGCCGTCAGGGGGAGCTGACCAGCTCGGACGAGGCCAGCGCCGCGGTGTGCGCGTCCATGCGCTCGGCGGCGAGGATCGCGGCGGCCGTGTCGGCCCGGGAGGCGGCGACAACCAGGGCGCGGCCGGCGAGTGCGTGGGCGCGCCGGTGCAGCGACGGGGTGCCCGAACCGCTCAGTCCCGCGTGCCGGGCCGGCGGCGCGCCGCGCAGCCGCGCGACCTGCCGGGCGATGAGGTCACCTGCCTCCGCGTCGCCCAGCTCGTCCGTGACGGCGAGGAGGGCGGCGAGGTGTCCGGCGAGCTGGATGTCCAGCTCCTCCTCGCGAGAGCGGTGCGGGTACGTGTCCTGGTCGTCGTCGGCCATCCGGTGGACCGACTTCGTGCGGATCGGTTCGTACATGGGACGGCCTCCTGAGGTATCTCCGGATCCATCCTAGCTTGGATTCAATCTAAAGTTGAGTGAGGTCCGGGGATGCGCTCCCGGACGGAACCACGGCGCGGCGGGTCAGTGCTGGCTGTAGCCGTCCAGGAAGGTGCCGATCCGGGTCACCGCGTCCGCCAGGTCCTTGGCGTTCGGCAGCGTCACGATCCTGAAGTGGTCCGGCTCGTGCCAGTTGAAGCCGGTCCCGTGGACCACCATGATCTTCTCGGCCCGCAGCAGGTCGAGGACCATCTGACGGTCGTCCTTGACCTTGTAGACGCTCGGGTCGAGCCGCGGGAAGAGGTACAGGGCGCCCTTCGGCTTCACACAGGTCACGCCCGGGATCTGCGTCAGCAGGTCGTACGCCACGTCGCGCTGCTCCAGGAGCCGCCCGCCAGGCAGCACCAGGTCCTCGATCGACTGCCTGCCCTGCAGGGCGGCGGCCACCGCGTGCTGCGCCGGCATGTTGGCGCACAGTCGCATGTTGGCGAGGATCGTGAGGCCCTCGATGTACGAGGTGGCGTGGGCCTTGGGGCCGCAGACGGCGAGCCAGCCGGAGCGGAAACCGGCCACCCGGTAGTTCTTGCTCATCCCGTTGAACGTCAGGCAGAGGAGATCCGGGGCGATGGCAGCGGTCGGGGTGTGCGTGGCGCCGTCGTAGAGGATCTTGTCGTAGATCTCGTCCGAACAGACGACCAGGTTGTGGCGGCGGGCGATCTCCGTGAGCGAGCGGAGCATCTCGTCGTCGTAGACGGCGCCCGTCGGGTTGTTCGGGTTGATGATCACGATCGCCTTGGTGCGGTCCGTGATCTTCCGCTCGATGTCGGCGAGATCCGGCATCCAGTCCGCCTGCTCGTCGCAGCGGTAGTGCACCGCCGTGCCGCCGGCCAGCGAGACCGAGGCGGTCCACAGCGGATAGTCCGGGGCGGGGACGAGGACCTCGTCGCCGTCGTCGAGCAGCGCCTGCATCGACATCTGGATCAGCTCGGAGACGCCGTTGCCGAGGTAGATGTCCTCGACGGAGAGCGGGACGCCCTTGGTCTCGTAGTGGCTCATCACCGCGCGCCGGGCGGCGAGCAGGCCCTTCGCGTCACCGTAGCCGTGTGCGTCGGCGAGGTTACGCAGCACGTCCTCGAGGATCGCCGGCGGGCACTCGAACCCGAAGGCGGCCGGGTTTCCGGTGTTGAGCTTGAGGATGCGATGACCCGCGGCCTCAAGCCGCATCGCCTCTTCGAGCACCGGACCCCGGATTTCGTAACAGACGTTGGCGAGCTTCGTGGACTGGATCACCTGCATGTCGAGAGCTTACGGGGGTGTGGCGCCGGACGCCTCGTGTTTTGGGACACGTCGGGCAGAACGGAGCACGGCCCCGGAGGGTGAGACATGCTCCCGGGCGTGCTCCCGGGCCGTGCTCCCAGGCGGGCGCCCGGGAGGTGACCTGGCGTGACTCGGCCCGCCGTGCGCTCCGTAGAATGCGCGGCCATGAGCCACCAGCGCGACCGAGCCGCAGACGCCCCCGGCCGCCGCCGTCATGCCACGAAGCGGCGGCGCCCGGGCCCGCGCCGGCTGCTGGCCGGTGCCGGCATCGTCGGCCTCGGGCTGCTGGCCGCGGTCGTCTCCGGGGCGTTCCGGTCGGGCCAGACCGGCGGGGCGCCCACGGGTGACGACGGCCGGCCGGGGATGCCGTCGCTGATCCAGGCCGATCCCTCGGGCGACGGGGAAGCGGGTGCGACCGGTACGCCGGCGCCGTCCTCCTCCGCCGCGCCCGGGTCCGCGTCGCCGTCGGTGTCCGCGTCCGCGTCGGCCTCGGCGTCCGCGCGGGAGAGCGCCTCCGCCACGGGGGCCGCCGCGCCCCCCGCGACCGGGGATTCCGGGAGCGACGGGCCCGGCAAGTCGGGCTCGGCACCCGGGCAGACGAAGCGTCCGAGGTGAGGCAGGCGGCCCTGGCGTGGTGGAGCCGTGTGGAGAGCGGTCCGTGGAGCCGTCCGTGGAGCGCCGCCGGTTGCCGGTGGCTGGGGGCGTTCGGCGCGCTCGCCGTCACCGTGGGCGGCTACGCCGCCGGGACGCTCCCCGCGCGTGAGCCGTGGGGGGTGTGGGCGCCCCGGGGGTCCGCTCCGACCCTGACCGGCGCCCTCCTCGCGTACCTCGGCCTCACCCTGCTCGTCGTGGCCTGGTGGCGGTACGGGGTGCTCCTGGCCCGTGGCGTACGGGACGCCCGGGAGCGGGTGCTCGGCACGCTCGCGTGGTGGACCGCGCCGCTGGTGCTCGCGCCGCCGCTGTACAGCGCCGACGTCTACAGCTACATCGCGCAGGGCGCCATGGTCCTGGAGGGCTACGACGTGTACGGGGCGGGGCCGTCGGTCCTCGGCCCCGGCGACCTCGGGGCGGACGCGGCGGCGAGCGTCGGCGGTCACTGGACGGACACCCCGGCCCCGTACGGCCCGGTCTTCCTCGTCCTCGCCCAGGCCGTCGTCAAGCTGACCGGCGGCGAGATCGTGCCGGCCGTGATCGGCATGCGACTGATCGCGCTCGGCGCGCTCGTGCTCGTCGTCCGGGCCGTCCGGGGGCTGGGCGGTGGCGGCGGGGCGCTGTGGCTGGCCGCGCTCAACCCGCTGCTCCTCATCCACGTCGTCGGCGGGCTGCACAACGACGGGTTGATGACCGGACTCATGCTGAGCGGGGTCCTGCTGGCGGTGCGCGGCCGGTGGGTGCTCGGCTGCGTGCTCGTGGGACTCGCGATGATGATCAAGTCCCCGGCGGCGGTCGCGCTGCTCTTCGTCGGCGTGACGATCGCGCGGCGGGACGGCGGCGTACGGGGTGTGGTGAAGGGGCTCGTACTGCCGGGGCTCGTCGCGGGCGCGGTCGCCGTGGGCGCGACCCTGGCCGCCGGGACCGGGTTCGGCTGGGTGCGCACGCAGAGCGTCGCCGGGGCGATCCACACCGCCCTGTCGCTGACCAGCGACGTGGGGCTCGGGCTCGGGCTGCTCCTCGCGGACGATCCGGACCCGGTGAAGGGCGTGGTCCAGAAGCTCGGGCTGCTGGCGGCGGTGGCGATCATCCTGACGCTCGCACGGCGGGCGTGGCGGGGGCGGATCGATCCGGTCCTGGGGCTGGGGCTGTCGCTCGTGGCGCTGGTCGCTCTCTCGCCGATGGTCCAGCCGTGGTACCTGCTGTGGGGCGTGTGCGGGGTGGCGGCGGTGGCGTGGCGGAGCCGGGCGGGGCAGCTGCTCGCCGTCCTGTCGGCGGCGCTCGTGTACGAGACCGCGCCGTCGGGGTCCACACCCTGGTACGGGTTCGTGGCGGCCGGGGCGGTACTGGCGCTGGGCCTCCTGTGGATGCGCCGCGTCTCGTGGGCACGACCCGGACCGGCCGCCGACCCGGCCGCCGACCCCGCCGACCCGGCCGCAGGCGCGCACACGGGGGTCACCCCACCGGCGTCCGTCTGATCGCGCGGCCCGGTACGGCGTCGGTGCGCCTGCCGTCCTCCATCACGAACGTGCCGTTCACCAGGACGTGCGGGATCCCCACCGGGAGGGTGCGGGGAGCGTCGTACGTCGAGCCCGCCGCCACCGTCTCCGGGTCGAAGAGGACCAGGTCCGCGACGTAGCCCTCGCGCACCAGGCCTCGGTCGGGGAGGCGGAGGCGGGCCGCCGGGCGGGAGGTCAGGTGGGCCACGCACTCCTCCAGCGACAGGACACCCTCGTCCCGTGCGTACGTCCCCAGGTACTCCGGGAACGTCCCGTACGCCCGTGGGTGCGGCTTGGAGCCCTGGAGGATGCCGTCCGAGCCGCCGGTGTGGACCCGGTGGCGCATGATCGCGCGGACGTTCTCCTCGTGGCCGACGTGCTGGAGGATCGTCGAACCGAGCCGGTCCTCGATCAGCAGGCGCCGGGCCGTTGCCCACGGGTCCTCGCCGCGCAATGCGGCGGACTCCAGGACGGTCCTGCCTACGTAGGACGACAGCGCCGGATCGCCCACCCCGGAGACCTCGATCGTGTCCCACTCGATCGGCACCCCGTGGCATCCGTCCGAGCCCAGCTCCTCCAGGTGGTGGCGGATGCGCTCCGAGGTCTCCGCGTCCCGGAGCCGCGCCAGGGTCGCATCCGGGCCGCCCTCGCCCGCCCAGCTCGGCAGCATCGCCACGAGGGTCGTGCAGCCGGGCGTGTAGGGGTAGGTGTCGAGGGAGATGTCGCAGCCGCCCGCGAGCGCCTCGTCCACCAGGGCCAGCAGATCCGGCGCCCTGCCCTTGTTCACGCCGAAGTTCATCGTCGCGTGCGCCAGGTGCAGCGCGCAGCCCGCGTCCCGGGTGAGGGCGACCATCTCCTCGTACGCCTGGAGCGCACCGGCGCCGTACGAGCGGTGGTGCGGGCAGTAGTAGCCGCCGTACTCCGCCACGACCTTGCAGAGTTCGGTGAGTTCGGCGCCCTTCGCGTACATCCCCGGGGTGTAGGTCAGGCCGGAGGACATGCCCACCGCGCCCTGCTCCAGCCCCTCCGCGACGAGCTGCCGCATCCGGTTCAGCTCGGCCTCGGTCGCAGGGCGGTCGTCCCAGCCGACGGCGTACATCCGGATCGTGCCCTGCGGGATCAGGTAGGCGGCGTTCACCGCGACGCCCCGGTCCAGGCGGTCCAGGTACTCGCCGACCGTGCGCCAGTCGAAGTCGACGGTCGTGTCCCCGGGCGCGCCACCGTTCCAGCCCGCGATCGAGCGGCGGACCTCCGCGAGCGTGCGGTCGTCGACCGGCGCGTACGACAGCCCGTCCTGGCCCAGGACTTCGAGGGTCACGCCCTGCGCTGCCTTCGCGGTGTGCTCCGGGTCGCGGAGCAGCGCGAGGTCGCTGTGGGCGTGCATGTCGATGAAGCCGGGGGACAGGGCGAGGCCCTCGGCGTCCAGGACGCGCCGGCCGGTCGGGCGCTGGCAGCCCGCCGCCGCGGCCTCCTTGACGATGGCGGCGATCCGGCCGTTCTCGACGGCGACGTCGGCGCGGTACGAGTCCCCGCCCGAGCCGTCGACGACGTCCACGTCGCGGATGACGAGGTCCATGGTGACCGGCTCCTCTAGAAGAAGGTGCGGATGTAGTCGACGACCGTCCCGTCCGCCTCGACCAGCGGGATCAACTGCCACTTGTCGAAGGACGTGCAGGGGTGGGACAGGCCCATGCCGAGCCAGTCGCCGACCTCGATCTCCGCGCCCGGCTCCGTCCGCAGCCAGCCGTGCTGGTCGGAGAGACCGGTGACCGCGATGCCGTCGGCGGGGCGGACCGCGCCCGTGCGGGCGTCGCGGACGACCTGCGCCTCGGGGAGGTGGAGGTCGTACGCGGCGTCGCGCTTGCCCGCGTTGGTGAACGCCTGCTCGGGCGTCGGGCGGGAGACGACCTGCGCCCAGAGCCGGAACGCGGGCTGCAGCGCGCCCTCCTCGGGGACCCGGTTGAAGGGGGTGAGTGTGCGGTACTGGCCGGAGTCGTGCGACACGTACGCGCCGGAGCGGAGCAACTTCAGTACGGGCAGGGAGAGTCCGGGGATCTCCGCGAAGACGTCGGCGACCGCGTCGAACCAGGCGCTGCCGCCCGCGCTGACCACGATCTCCTCGATCTCGGGGGAGAAGCGGCCCGCCTTGTCGAACTCCGCGGCGAGGGCGGTCAGCCGGCGCAGCCAGGCGTGCACGCGGTCGGTGTCCGCCCGCGGGACCTCGCCCTCGTATCCGGCGACACCGACCAGGCGCAGGGTCGCGGTCGTGGCGACGGCGTCGGCGACGGCGGCGCAGTCGGCCTCCGTACGGGCTCCGGTACGGGCTCCCTCGCCGGCGCCGAGTTCGACGACGACGTCCATGGGGCGGCGGGCACCGGCCTCGGTGAGCGCCGCGTCCATCAGCTCGACCCCGCGCACGGAGTCGACGTAACAGACGAAGCGGAACTCGGGGTCCGCGTCGAGCTCGGAGGCCAGCCAGCGCAGCGCGGAGGTGTCGACCAGCTCGTTGGCGAGGAAGATCCGGGCGATGCCGTGGGCGCGGTAGACGCGGGCCTGGTGCGGGACGGCGGCGGTGATGCCCCAGGCGCCGTGCTCCAGTTGGCGGTCGAAGAGCTGCGGCGCCATGGAGGTCTTGCCGTGCGGGGCGAAGGCGAGACCGTGGCGCTCGGAGTAGGTCTCCAGGAGGCGCAGGTTGTGCTCGACGGACTCGGCGGAGAGGGCGAGGACAGGGGTGGTGAAGCCGCCCGTGAAGAGGTTGCGGCGCTGGGCGGCCAGCTCGCCGACGGTCAGGCCCTCGGCGTCCGGGGGCAGGGCCTTGAAGCGGTGGTCGACGCGCTCGTTGGCCAGCTGAGGGGTGGGCCGGTCGGCGGGCATGGGGTCTCCTCGTCAAGGCGTTGCACTATATGCAACGACTATTGCGTATGTCGCTTACGGCTGTCTAACATCCGGGCCAACGCCGGGTCAACGGACCCGCATGAGCGACGAGGAGTCCGCACGTGACCGGAGCCCCGCCCGTGGACGCGCCGCCCGTGGACGTCGTCTGCCTCGGCGAGTCCATGGTCACCTTTCTGCCCTCCCGGCCGGGCCGCCTCGCCGACACCTCCTCGTTCGCCCGCACCATAGGCGGCGCCGAGTCCAACGTCGCCTGCGCGCTGGCCGCGGCGGGCCACCGGGCGAAGTGGGTGAGCCGGGTCGGCGCGGACGGCTTCGGCGACCATCTGGTGGAGGCGATCGGGGCGTACGGGGTCGACGTGTCGGCGGTGGGCCGGGACGCCGGGCGGCCGACCGGGATCTACTTCCGTACGGCCACGGACCGGGCGACCGCCGGACACGAGGTCGCGTACTACCGCGCCGGGTCGGCGGCGTCGGCGATGTCGCCCACGACGGTCCCGTACGACTCCGTCGGCGACGGGCGGGTGCTCCATGTGTCGGGCATCACGGCCGCGCTGTCCCTGGACTGCCTGGAGCTGGTGCGCGAGCTGACCACGGCACGGACCGGGCGGCCGCTGGTCTCGTTCGACGTGAACTTCCGCGCCGGCCTGTGGCGGGACGCGGTGCGCGGCGGGCGGGTGCTCCTCGAACTGGCGCGAGGCGCCGACGTGGTGTTCGTCGGGGAGGACGAGGCGGAGGAGGCGTGGGGGGTGTGCGGGCCGGAAGCGATCCGCGAGGCGCTGCCGGAGCCGGGGGTGCTGGTCGTGAAGCGGGGTGCGGCGGGTGCGGTGGCCTTCGAGCGCCGCGCGGCTCCCTCCCCCACCCCGCCCCTTCCTGAACGGGGGGCTCCGCCCCCGGACGCCCGCGCCTCAGCCCCCGACGGGGCTGAGATCGCCCCCCGGTCGCCCGACACCGTCACTGTCGTGCCCGCCCCTGTCGCCGACACCGTGACCGTCGTGCCCGCCCCCGTCGTCGACGTCGTCACCTTCGAGCCCGCCCCCGTCGTCGACGTCGTCGATCCCGTCGGCGCCGGGGACGCCTTCGCCGCCGGGTTCCTCTCCGGGACCCTCCGCGGGCTCGACGTGACCGCCCGGATCAGGCACGGGCACCTGATGGCCGCCGCCGCGCTCACCGTTCCCGGAGACCTCGGCGAGCCCGCCCGTACCGAAGACGCCGACCGGCTCGTCGCCCTCGACGACGAGAGCTGGGGGAGACTGCACCTCGCCCCCGGCTGGACCGGGGAGGACCAGGAGGTACGTACGCCATGAGCCAGACCGTCGACCGCGCTCTCAGCATCCTGCCGCTGCTCGCCCAGGGTCCCGCCGACCTCGGGCAGGTCGCCGACCGGCTCGGGGTGCACAAGTCCACCGCGCTTCGGCTGCTGCGCACCCTGCACGAACACGGACTCGTCTACCGCCAGCAGGACCAGCGCTACCGCCTCGGCGCCCGCCTCTTCGCCCTCGCACAGGAGGCCGTCGAGAACCTCGACGTCCGGGAGATCGCGCACCCCCACCTCGCCGCGCTCAACGAGCAGATCGGACACACCGTCCACCTCGCCGTGTACGAGGAGGGCGAGGTCCTCTACATCGACAAGGTCGAGAGCCGTTACCCCGTCCGGATGTACTCCCGTATCGGCAAGCCCGTAGCGATCACCGTCGCCGCCGTCGCCAAACTGCTGCTCGCCGACCTCCCCGAGCCCGAGCGCCGCGCCGTCGCCGCCAAGCTCGACTACCCCATGTACACGCCCCGTTCGACCCCCAACGCCGCCGCGTTCCTCCAGGAGCTCGCGACCGTACGCGAACAGGGCTGGGCCACCGACCTCGGCGGCCACGAGGAGTCCATCAACTGCGTCGGCGCCCCCGTCCGCGGCGCCGACGGCCGCGTCGCCGCCGCCATGTCGGTCTCGGCGCCCAATGTGGTCGTGACGGCGGAGGAACTCCTCACCCTGCTCCCCCTGGTGCGCCGCACCGCCGACGCCATCAGCCGGGACTACTCAGGCAACACCCCTACCAAGGACCGGACATGACCGAGAAGACCGCGCTCACCCCCGCAACCCACACCGCCCCGCCCGCGAGGTTCTCGCACGGCGTCAGGAAGGGCAACATCCTCCAGGTCGCCGGCCAGGTCGGATTCCTGCCCGCCGAGGACGGCAGGCCCCCCACGCCCGCCGGCCCGACGCTGCGCGAGCAGACCCTCCAGACCTTCGCCAACGTCAAGGCGATCCTGGAGGAGGGCGGCGCGAGCTGGGACGACGTGATGATGATGCGCGTCTACCTCACCGACGTGGACCACTTCGCCGAGATGAACGAGATCTACGACGCGTATTTCGCGGACCTGCGGGAGGCGCCTGCCGCCCGCACCACTGTGTACGTCGGCCTGCCGCCGGGGCTTCTGATCGAGGTCGACGCCCTGGCCGTACTCGGCTGAGGGGTGTCGCGGCCCGGCGAGGGGCGCCCCGCCGAGTCCGGGGCGCCCCTGTCCGTGCGTCAGGTCAGGCGGTGCAGTACTGCGAGGCCTTGCCGATCGAGCGGTACATGCAGTCCGCGTTCTCCAGGAGCTGGAGGACGGCGTCCCTGTTGCGGCTCGTCTCGCGCTCGATCACCTCGTCGGGCGGGTAGAAGCCGCCGTTCCAGGACGAGGCCGGATACATCTCGAAGGTGTAGCCGAAGATCTTGTGCGAGCCCCAGAGGTAGTCGTCGATCGACCCGTCCGTGATGTAGAGGTCGCTGGACTGCTCGGGGGTGTAGCCGTTGCTGGCCGCCATCTTCTCGCCGACGGTCGCGAACGCGTCGCGGTCGTCCTGGGTCATGCCCGGCGCGGTGTTCGCGGTGGTCCAGCCGAAGGGCCAGAGCACCAGTTCGCTGTACGTGTGGAAGTCGATCCCCGCCTTGATCTGCTGCTTGCCGCCCACCACACGCGAGCGGACGAAGTCGGCGACGACCTTCACCTCGGGGGCCGACTCGGGGGCCGCGCCCCGGTAGGTCGCGGAGCTCTTGGAGCCGGAGGAGCCGCCGCAGCAGCCCCACTTGTAGTCCCAGTTCCGGTTCATGTCCGTACCGATGTAGGACGAGCCGGAGTTGGGCTGCCGGTTCTTGCGCCAGCTGCGGTAGGAGCCGGAGGCGATGTCGTACTCGCCGCCGTCCGGGTTGAGGTCCGGCACGATCCAGATCTCGCGGCTGTTCACCAGGTTGGTGACGCGGGAGTCCGTGCCGTAGCCGGCGCCCAGCTCGCGCAGCAGGTAGAGCGCCATCTCGACGGTGAGGTGCTCGCGGGCGTGCTGGTGGTGGGTGAAGAGGACCTCGGGCTCGGCCTCGTCCGTGCCGACGTTGTCGCTGATCTTGACGGCGACGATGTCCCGGCCCTGGTACGTCTTCCCGATGACCCGCTTGTTCATGATGCCCGGGTACTGGGTGAGGCGCTGGTCGATCTCCGCGTTCATCTCGGCGAAGTTGTGGTACTTCGCGTCGGCGGGGGGGAAGTCGAAGGGCTTGGCGGCCAGGCCCTTGACCGACCGGTCCGGCGGCGCGGGCAGCGCCTCGGGGTGGTGGCCGAGCGCGCGGAGCTTGCGCAGCTGGGCGGCGTTGGCGCTGACGACGACGCTGTGGTCGTCGGCCTCGTCGATCGAGACGCCGATCGCGGCGAGCTCGGTGCGTTCGGAGGTCGTGGACGGGCCGTGGATCTCGTACTGGCGGATCACCTCCTCGGTGGCGGGCGTGGGCTCCGAGTCGGCTCCGGCCTGGTACGCGCCGGCGGAGAGCGGTGCCGCGAGGGCTAGCGTCAGAAGGGCCGCGAGGGTGGCGGACCTTCTTCCGCGGGTTCGAAGTCGCATGCTGTCTCCTGGGTGGGGAGTGTGGGGGTGTGCGACAGGCTGTGCGGGTGTCCGGGCACATCGTCCGGCGATGACATGAACTGGTCAAGAGGAAGTTCGGCCACGCCCTCTTGTGCTGTCGCGTCGCACCCGCTTTGGTGACCTGGGCCAACCAGCAGATCACACAGGACGGTGAAAGGCGGTCGGACATGGCGGAGATCGCTCGGGAGGAGGGCACCGGTGACGCCGCTGCCCGCCCGCGCAAGGCCGCGTGGCGGTACGTGGGCCCCGGCATCGTGGTCGCGGCCACCGGCGTCGGCGCCGGAGACCTCGTCGCGACCCTGGTCGCGGGCTCGAAATTCGGCTACACCCTGCTCTGGGCCGCCGTCATCGGTTGCCTCGTCAAGATCTCCCTCGCCGAGGCCGCCGGCCGCTGGCACCTGGCCACCGGCCGCACTCTCTTCGACGGCTGGCGCAGTCTCGGCACGTGGACCACCGTCTACTTCGCCGGCTACGTCGTCGTCTGGGGCTTCGTCTACGGAGCGGCGGCGATGTCCTCCAGCGCCCTCCCGCTCGGCGCCCTCTTCCCCGGCCTCATGGACCTCAAGGTCTGGGCGGTGCTGTGCGGCCTGGTCGGCCTGGTCTTCGTCTGGTTCAACCGGTACGCCGTGTTCGAGAAGGTCATGACCGTCCTGGTCGGCGTGATGTTCGTGGTCACCGTCTATCTTGCCGCCCGGGTCACCCCCCGCCTCGGCGACGCCGTCGCCGGTCTGGTCCCGGCCCTCCCCGAGGGTTCCCTCGTCTACACCCTCGGCCTGATCGGCGGTGTCGGCGGCACCATCACCCTGGCGGCGTACGGCTACTGGATCAACGCCAAGGGCTGGCGGGACAGCGGCTGGATGAAGGTGATGCGGATCGACAACCGCGTCGCCTACGTCACCACCGGCATCTTCGTCGTCGCGATGCTCTTCGTCGGCGCCGAACTGCTGCACTCCTCCGGGCTCGCGATCGCCAAGGGCGACAAGGGGCTGCTCGACCTCGGCGGCATCCTGTCCGAGCGGTACGGGAACGCCACCGCCAAGCTCTTCCTGATCGGCTTCTTCGCCACCTCCTTCACCTCGCTCATCGGGGTCTGGCACGGAGTCAGCCTGATGTTCGCCGACTTCGTGTCGCACTACCGGCCCGGCCTCGTTCCCGCCGGCACGGAGCGCGACAAGTCGCTGCCGTTCCGCGCGTACCTCCTCTGGCTGACCTTCCCGCCGATCGCGCTGCTCTTCCTCGACCAGCCGTTCGGGCTCGTCATCGTGTACGGAGTCATCGGCGCGTTCTTCATGCCGTTCCTGGCACTGACCCTCATCCGGCTCCTCAACTCCTCCCGTACCCCCGCCGAATGGCGCAGCGGACCGCTGAGCAACACGATGCTCGCGGCGGCCGGACTGCTCTTCGTCGTGCTCTGCGTCCAGCAGGTGCGCGAGCTGCCCTGGTGAGTGGGGAGCGCGGTGGGGGGAGCTTGGCCGGTGGGCCGGGTTGGTGAGCCGCTGGTGGGCCGGGCTGGTGAGCCGGGCCTGGGGCCGGGTGGTGAGCGGGGTGGTGAGCGGGGTGGTGGGCCGGGCCTGGGGGCCGGGATGGTGCGCCGGGTTGGTGAGCCGCTGGTGGCCCGGCTGGTGGGCCGCGCACATGCGAACAGCGCCGCCGGGGGAAGCGGCGGCGCTGCTCGGTACACGGATCGCGAGCCACGCGTGGCGCGTTTCCCGCTACGGGAGGTTGTGGACGTGCGGTCCGACCGCGTTGGACCAGGCGTTGCCGGCCGTCGCGTCCCAGTTGGTCGACCACGTCATCGCACCGCGCAGATTCGGCCAGGTCTGCGAGGGCTTGAAGGAGCCGCAGCCGGTGCCGCGGGTCAGGCAGTCGAGGGCGTTCTTGACGATCGACGGGTCGACGTAGCCGCTGCCCGCGCCGCGGGTCGAGGCCGGCACGCCGAGCCCGACCTGGGAGGCGTCAAGGCCGCCCTGGAGCTGGATGCAGGCGAGTGCGGTGAGGAAGTCCACCGACCCCTGGCTGTACACCTTGCCGTCGCAGCCGAGCATCGAACCGCTGTTGTAGTACTGCATGTTGACGACCGTCAGGATGTCCTTCACGGCCAGCGCGGTCTTGAAGTACTCGGTGCCCGTGTTCTGCATGTCGATGGTCTGCGGGGCCATCGTGAGCACCATCGACGAGCCGGCCTTGGCGGAGAGCTGGCGCAGCGCCTTCGTCAGGTACGTGGAGTTGATGCCGTGCTCCAGGTCGATGTCGACCCCGTTGAAGCCGTACTCCTGCATCAGGGTGTACGCGCTGTTCGCGAAGGCGGTGGCGGAGGCGTCACTGTTGATCGTGACGTTCCCCTTCTCGCCGCCGACCGAGATGACGACCGACTTGCCGGCCGCCTTCTTGGCCGCGACGTCGGCCTTGAAGTCGGCGACGGAGGCGTAGCCGACGGCCGGGTCGAGGTTGAAGACGATCTGGCCGGGTGTGGTGGTCGAGTCGGCGAAGGAGACGGCGATGATGTCGTACTGCGCCTGCACGTCCCGCAGCTTCTGGACGGTGGCCCCGTTGTCGAAGTTCTGCCAGTAGCCGGTCAGGGCGTGCTTGGGCACGGACGGGCCGGGGCCCGGGTCGGTGGTGCCGGTCCGCGCCGAGACGGCGGTGGACTTGGCCGACTCGCCCGCCGCGTTGGTCGCGGAGACCTGGAACTGGTACGAGGTGTTCGCGGCGAGACCCGTCACGGTGGCCGAGGTGCCGGAGACGGTCTGCGCGAGGGCGCCGTCGCGGTAGACCTTGTAGCCGGTGGCGCCCGAGGCGGCGTTCCAGGTCAGCGCGACCGAGGACGAGGTGACCGTGCCCGCGGCGAGGCCCGCCGGGGTCGGCGGGACGACCGGGTCGGGGTCGGTGCCGCCACCCCCGTCGGGACCGAAGACGGAGACGTCGTCCACGTGGTAGGCGGCCTGGCCGTACCAGCCGTGGGTGTAGACCGTCACCGAGGTGGTGTTCGCGCCGGTGGTGAAGCTGGTGGTCAGCTGCTTCCAGGAGGAGCTGTCGGGGGTCCAGGTGGAGACGTCCGTGGTGCCTGTCCCGGTCGCGCCGAGGTAGGCGTACCCGCCCTGCACCCAGGCGCTCAGCGTGTACGTCGAGTTGGGCTTGACGGTGACGACCTGACTGCAGCGGGCGTTGTCCTGGCCGGCCGGGGTCGCCTTGAGGGCGCCCGCCCCGGTCCGTACGGGCGAGGAGACGGCGGCGCCGCTTCCCGCCGTACAGGTCCAGTTGGCGGTTCCGGACTCGAAGCCCGCGTTCTTGGCCACGTTGACGTCCGCGGCCTGGGCGGTGCCCGCGCCGCCGACGAGTACGAGCCCGGAGCCGACGGCGAGCGCGAGGGCGCTGCCGATCCATCTGCGCGAGCGTGTGGTGGTGCGGTCCACTTGCTGCCTCCGGTGGGGGAGTGGGGGAGGGGTCGGGAACGGTGGCCACCGCTTTGGGACAAGCTGGTCCAGACCAATCGACTTGTCAAGACCTCTGGCGCCGCAGGGAAGTTGGCGTCGTGGGTCCCCGGACCCAGGGGTGGACCCACGGCCGGACCCAGGCGTGGACCCATGGCCGGGCCCAGGCGTGGACCCATGGCCGGGCCCAGGCGTGGACCCATGGCCGGGCCCAGGCGTGGACCCACGGCCGGGCCCAGGCGTGGACCCACGGCGGGGCCAGGCGTGGGCCCTCGCGAGACCCGTCCGGGCCCAGATTTCTCGTTGTGCTTGGCGGATTGTGTGTTCACCACCCCGCGGGACGTGGATAAAGTGCAGAAGCACCGCCGTGCAGTGACGCGGTGAACGCAGTGAGTCATGGGGACATGGGGACGGGGAGCCCGACGTGCCGACAGCGATCGCGGTCACCAGCGCCGACCTGGTGCTGCCACCGACCGACCAGCAGACACCCACCGCCGCCGTCCTGCCCGCACTCGACACCCGGCCGCTCGCCTCCGCCGTCGCCGACCTCCAACTCCTCCTCGACCGCTACGGCCATGTGATCGTGGTCTGCCCCACCTCCCTGCCCAAGGTGGCCGAACAGCGCCTCCATGCCGGCCGCGCCCTCCTGGAGAGCGACCGGATCGCCCTGGTCAAGACGGACCTGCCGCCCCTCGGTGTCGCCGTCCTCGCCCGGCAGCTGCGTCAGCTCTCCGTCTGCGACTTCAGCCCCGGCGTCGTCGCCTCGGCGGCCCGGCTGCTCACGCACTACGTCTACGCCGGGGCCGTCCTCGGCTCGGTCGCCAAGCTCGACCGCGTGCCCGTCGGCCTGAAGTCGCACCTCAAGGGCTGGCTGCCCGGCTCCCAGTTCGCCGTACTGGCCGGCCCCGTTCCGGAGCTCGTCCGCGTCGGTCCGGGGGTCGAACCGCCCACGGGACCCGAGTTCGCCACCCGGCTCCTCCTGGCCAGGGGGCACCTGCAGACCGACTGGCCCACCGGCACCCTCGCGCCACGCTGGCAGGTCCAGGCGGTGCAGGAGGCGCCGCTGCCCGCCGAGTCGCCCGGGTGGTGGGGGACGGGGCGGCTGGTGGAGTTCGCCGCGTACCTGCCGGACATCGCCGTCCTCCACCAACTGGTCTCCTCCGTACGGCGGGAGAACTGCCACTGGTGCGGGATGGAGCTCATCGGCGACCGTTGCGCCTTCTGCTGCGCGCCGCTGACCGCCCCCCTGCCCGCCGGACCCCATTCCGCGGGGTCCCGGGCCGCCGGGTCCCAGGCCGCGGGGTCCCAGGCCGCCGGGTCCCGTTCCGTCGGGTCCCAGGCCGCCGGACCGCCCTCCGGAACGCCGGAGCCGCGGGCGCTCCGGTCGTCCCGAGTGCCCCGGGCGCTCACGTCCCCCGTCCGCTGAGCCCCACGTACCCCCGATCGAGGTTGTCCGGCAATGAACTCCCGCCAGCGTCGTGGCGTCATCCTGCTGCTGCTGTCCGTCCTGTGCGCCCTCGCTGCCTTCGCCGGCGTCCTCTCGGTGATCGACGACGTGAACTCCAAGGTCGGACCCGAGGTGACCGCGTACCGGATCAAGGACAGGGTGGCGCCCTACACCCCGCTGAAGGCAGGGCAGTTCGAGAAGATCTCGATGCCGGAGCGATGGCTCCCGGCCACCGCCGTCACCGACCTCGACCAGATCAACGGGAAGATCGCCGTCACCACGCTCGCATCCGGCTCGCTCCTCCAGTCGGACATGATCGTCTCGCGCCCCGCCCTCCAGCCCGGCCAGCAGGAGATCGCCATCATGATCGACGCCGCCACGGGAGTCGCCGGCAAGATCACCCCCGGCGCCACGGTCAACATCTACGCCACGTTCGCCGGCGAGAAGGGCGGCCAGGCCGCCCAGTCCAAGGTCATCGTGAGCAACGCCCGGGTCCTCGACGTCGGCGAGCTCACCCCCATCTCCCAACGCAACGACCGGACCAGCCGACCCACCGAGGCCGTCCCGATCACCTTCGCGCTCTCCACCATCGACACCCAGCGCGTCGCCTACGCCGAGTCCTTCGCCGAACACGTCCGGCTCGCCCTCGTCGCGCCCGGCAGCGAGCCCACCCTCGCCCCCGGCGACCGCACCTACACGCTCGACAAGGACAAGTGAGGCCGGTATGACCACCAGGATCCTGCCTGCCGTCGCCGACCCCGACGCGGCCCGGGCCGTCACCAGCCTGCTCAGCCAGCTCCCCGACGCCGAACCCGCCCCGCCCGTCGCCGACTCCACCCAGCTCGTCGACACCCTCGCCCGGCTGGCCGCCGAGTCCGTCTCCGAACTCCCCGAAGTCGTCCTGGTCCACGAACGGATCGGCCCGGTCCCCGCCCTCGAACTGGTCCGCGAGGTCGCGCTCCGCTTCCCCGCCGTCGGCGTCGTCCTCATCACCGCCGACGCGAGCCCGGTGCTCTTCTCCGCCGCCATGGACTCCGGCGCCCGAGGCCTCGTCACCCTCCCCCTCGGATACGAGGAGCTGGCCAGCCGCGTCCAGGCCGCCGCCCAGTGGTCCGTCGGCGTCCGCCGCCACCTCGGCACCGGCGCCGACGTCCTCACCGGCCCCGGCGGCACGGTGGTCACCGTAAGCGGCGCCAAGGGCGGCGTCGGCACCACCATCACCGCCGTCCAGCTCGCCCTGGCCTCCCGGGCCTCGGGGCGCAACGTGGCCCTCGTCGACATGGACCTCCAGGGCGGCGACATCGCCTCGTACCTCGACGTCCAGTTCCGCCGCTCCGTCGCCGACCTCGCGGCCGTCGACGACATCTCGCCCCGCGTCCTCCAGGACGCCCTGTACGTCCACGAGACGGGCATCGCCCTGCTCCTCGCCCCGGCGGAGGGCGAACGCGCCGAGGACGTCGCCGACCGGTCCGCCCGCCAGATCGTCAGCGCCCTGCGCTCCCGCTACGACGTCGTGGTCGTCGACTGCGGCACGTACCTCAACGGCGCCAACGCGGCCGCCGTGGAGATGGCCGACGCGGCGATCCTGGTCACCACGCCCGATGTCGTCACGGTGCGGGCGGCGAAGCGGATGGTACGGATGTGGGACCGGCTCCAGATCCGCAAGGCGGAGGAGAGCACGCTCCTGGTCAACCGGTACACGCGGTCCAGCGAGATCCAGCCCGCCCTCATCCAGAAGATCACCGGGACCCGGATCGCGGGCGTCGTGGTCCCCGCCAACTTCAAGGAGCTCCAAGGCGTCGTCGACGCGGGCCGCCTGCACGAACTCGACGCCCGCTCCGGCGTGAAGCAGGCCCTCTGGTCCCTCGCGGGCGAACTGGGCCTGGTCGGCACGCCCGCCCAGGCCGGGCAGGGCGGGCGGAACGGGCGGAACGGGCAGGGCGCGGTCGCGGTCGGGTCGGGGAAGCAGCTCGCACGGCTGACCCGCGGCAAGGGCGGGCGCTGAGCCATGCCGACAGCCGGGCGTACACCACGGCTCGCCCTTCGGGACGACAGAGGGCAGGTGGCCGTCGAGTTCCTCGGCATGGTGCCGCTCATCCTGCTCACGCTCGTCCTGCTCTGGCAGTGCGTCCTGGTCGGCTACACCTTCACGCTCGCGGGGAACGCGGCGGACGAGGCGGCCCGGGTCTGCGCGGTGGACGGCGACTACGGCGAGGCGGGGAGGCGGCATGTGGGCGACTCGTGGTCGGCGGAGGTGGACTGCGACTCGTCGGGCGACCTTGCCCAGGCGAGGGTGAAGCTGAAGGTCCCGGTGCTCTTCCCGGGCGCGATCGACTTCCCCTTCTCGGTGACGAGCGAGGCCGGAGCGGTACGGGAAGAGGGGGCCGGAGAGTGACACCACGGCACGCGGCCGCCGGAAGGCGCGACGAGCTGGTCGGGTCCTGGGGCGCGACGAGCGGCCTGGCCGAGACCGTCGGGCTGGTCGGGCCGGCCGAGCTGGCCAGGCCGCCCGAGCGGGTCGGGCCCTGGGGCGAGACGAGCGGGCTGGTCGGGCCGGCCGAGATGGGCAGGCCGACCCGGCCGGTCGGGTTCTGGGGCGAGACGAGCGGGCTTGTCGGGCCGGCCGAGCCGGGCGGGACGACCCAGCCGGTCGGGCCGGGCGACGGGCTGGTCGGCGACGAGGCGACCCAGCCGGTCGGGCCGGGCGACGGGCTGGGCGAGCCGGGCGGGACGACGATGCCCGTCGCGACGCGAGTCCCGCCCGTCGCGGCGGCCGAGCCGTCCGTCCCTGGTGACGGGCGCCGCGACCGGGGTCAGGTCGCCGTCGAATACCTCGGCTTCCTGCCCATCCTGCTGCTCGTCGGCCTCGCCGGCATCCAGCTCGGCATCGCCGCGTACGCCGCCCAGCAGGCGGGTACCGGCGCGCGGGCCGCCGCGCGGGCCGCCACGCACGACGAGGCGACCATCGGCCCGCAAGAGGCCGGCCGCGCCGCCATGAGCGACTGGATCGCGGAACGCAGCGTCGTCTCCCCCTCGGAGGGGGCCGGCGAGTTCACCGCGACGGTGAGAGTACGGATCCCGTCCGTCGTCCCCTTCTGGGACGGATTCGGGTCCGTGACGAGGAGCGCCACCCTGCCGCAGCCCGAGGAGGACGAGTAGCCATGAGTCTGCGGGCCCGTATCCACACGCCCGAGGAAGGCGGAGCCGGAACCAGGGAGGACGGCCACCTGGTCGCCTCCTTCCGCGCCAAGCTCCTCGAGGAGATCGACCTCACCGAGATGTCGGCGCTCGCCGCCGCCGAGCGGCGCGCACGGCTAGAACGCGTCCTCGGCCACATCATCAGCCGCGAAGGCCCGGTCCTCTCGACCGCCGAACGGGCCCAGCTGATCCGCCGCGTCGTCGACGAGGCGCTCGGCCTAGGCGTCCTCGAACCGCTCCTCGAAGACGCCTCGATCACCGAGATCATGGTCAACGGCCCCGACCAGATCTACATCGAGCGGGCGGGCCGGGTCGAACTCCTCCCGCTCCGCTTCGCCTCGCACGAGCAGCTGATGCAGACCATCGAGCGGATCGTCTCCACCGTCAACCGGCGGGTGGACGAGTCCAACCCGATGGTGGACGCCCGGTTGCCGTCCGGCGAGCGCGTCAACGTGATCATCCCGCCCCTCTCGCTCACCGGGGCGACCCTGACGATCCGCCGCTTCCCCCGCGCGTACACGCTCCGCGAGATGGTCGGCCTCGGCTCGCTGGACGAACAGATGGTCCTGCTGCTCGCCGGACTCGTCCAGGCCAAGTTCAACGTGATCGTCTCCGGCGCCACCGGCACGGGCAAGACCACCCTCCTCAACGCGCTCTCCGAACTGATCCCGGACGGCGAACGGGTCATCACCATCGAGGACTCGGCCGAACTCCAGCTCCAGCAGTCCCACGTCATCCGCCTGGAGAGCCGCCCCCCGAACATCGAGGGCCGCGGCCAGGTCACCATCCGCGACCTCGTCCGCAACTCACTGCGCATGCGCCCCGACCGCATCATCGTCGGCGAGGTCCGCGGCGGCGAGACCCTCGACATGCTCCAGGCCATGTCCACCGGACACGACGGCTCGCTCGCCACCGTCCACGCCAACTCTGCCGAGGACGCGTTGATGCGGCTTCAGACCCTGGCGTCGATGTCCGAGGTCAAGGTCCCCTTCGAAGCCCTCAGGGACCAGATCAACAGCGCCGTCGACGTCCTCGTCCAGCTCACCCGGCACGCCGACGGCACCCGCCGCGTCACCGAGATCGCCGTCCTGGCGTCGAACGGGCGCGAGCGCTTCACCCTTGCCACGGTCTGCGCCTTCCGCGCCAGGCCGCTCGCGGCCGACGGGCGGGTCTACGGCGTGTACGAGTACCACCCGCTGCCCCGCCGGGTCGCCGACCGCCTCTACCTGGCAGGCCAGCCGATCCCGCAGGCCTTCGGCGTCGCGGCGTCCGACGACCAGCTCGCCACCCGCGAAGCGAAGTGACAGAGGCAGTGGCAGCGGCAGTGGCGACGGCAGACGCAGAGACAGACGCAGAGACAGACGCAGACGCAGAGACAGACGCAGAGACAGTGGCAGTCGCAGAGACAGAGACAGAGGAACGGAGATGAGGCGGAGATGAACCCCCTCACCTGGCTGGTGACCGGCGTCGCGCTGCTCTGCTGCGTCCTCGGCGTGCTCGGCGTCCACCTGTACGCGCGCGGGGCCGCCGACCGAGCCGCCCTCGTCGCCCGGCTTACCCAGAGCGGCGGCCCGGACGGCACCGGCCACCGCAGGCGGCGCTTCCGCGGCATCGACCGGCGTCTCCGGCGTACCGCGTTCGGACGGAAGCTGGACCTGCGGATCTCCGCCACCGGCCTCGACGTGACACCCGGCGAGTTCGTCGTCGCGATGTCCGTGCTCGTGATCGCACTGTGGACCGCCGGACAGGCGGCGCTCTCCCCGTTCTTCGGCCCGATCTGCGGACTCCTCGGCCTCTGGGTGGCGATGGGGTTCCTCAACTGGCAGCGTCAGAAACGCATCGAGAAGTTCATCAACCAGCTGCCGGAACTGTCGCGGATCCTCGCCAACGCCACTCAGGCCGGCCTCGCCCTGCGGATGGCACTCAGCATGGCCGCCGACGAGATGGAGGCACCGGCCGGCGACGAGCTGGAGAAGGTCGCCCAGCAACTCGCCGTCGGCACCTCCATCGACGACGCGCTGGGCGAACTCGCCGAACGCCTGCCCTCCCGCGAACTCGTCGTCCTCGTCACCACGCTCGTCCTCGCCAACAAGGCGGGCGGCACCGTCGTCTCCTCGCTGCGCAACCTCACGGAGACCCTGGAGGAGCGCAAGGAGACGCGCAGGGAGGTCCGTACACAGCTGTCCCAGGTGAGCATGACGGCGTACGCGGTCCCGGTCATCGGCATCGGCTCGCTGCTCCTCATCGACAACATGCAGCCGGGCGCCCTGGACCGGATGACCGGCTCGGGCCTCGGTCAGTTCGCCGTCGTCACCGCGTTCGCGCTGTATGTGGTCGGCTTCGTCGTCATCCGCCGCTTCTCGAAGATCGACGTGTGAGGGGCCGGCCGGACATGGAACTTCTCCTCGCCCTGGCAGCCGGCATCTCGGTTGCCGGCATCTTCTACGGCATCCGCCTCTACCGGGCCGACGCCAAGCTCCCCGACGACCTGCAACTCGCCCTGGAGGTCGGCTCCACACGCACCGGCGCCGTGTACTCCGTCGTGGACCGGCTCGGCATGCGCTACTCCGCCGTCGTCCTGCGCGCGATGGGACCCAAGCGGGTCAACGCCGTCCGCCGCCGCATCGACCTGGCGGGCAACCCCGGGGGGCTGACCATAGACCGGTACGGAGCCAGGCGCGCCGTCTACGGCTTCCTCGGCGGCCTCGGCGGCCTGGTCATGCTCTCCAACGGTGACGTCCTCGTCGCGCTGCTGCTCTTCGCCTTCGCCGCCTTCTGGACCGAGGTCGGCATCTGGTCGGCGATCCGCATCCGCAAGGACCAGATCGAGCGGACGCTGCCGGACTTCCTCGACGTCCTCGCGGTGGTGGTGTCGGCGGGACTCGCCTTCCGTCAGGCACTCGACCGGGTGGCGGACCAGTACGAAGGACCCTGGTCCGACGAACTCCGCATCACACTCCGCCAGATGGACATGGGTGTCAGCCGGAGACAGGCCTTCGACGAACTGCGCCGGCGCAACGACAGCGAGCAGGTCGCCCAGTTCGTCACGGCGCTCCAGCAGGGCGAGGAGCTGGGCGCGCCGATCGTGGAGACGCTGATTCAGATCGCCAACGACATGCGGCGGACGGACGCCCAGAACGCCCGCCGCAAGGCGGCGAAGGCGGTCCCGAAGGCGACGATGGTGATCACGACGCTGATGGTCCCCGCGACGATGATCCTGCTGGGTGCGGGTCTGTTCCTGGGCACGGGGACGAACCTCGGCTCGATCACGGGGGAGTGACGTCGGTGACGAAGACCCTGCGCCGGGCCGAGGGGGTGGACGCACGATGACGCTGACGGTGCTCGTCGCCGACGACAACCCTGTCGTACGGGCGGGTGTGCGGGCCCTGCTCGACGCCGCCGGCACGGGCATCCGCGTCGTCGCGGAGGCGCCCGACGGCCGCACGGCGATGGACGAGACGCGCCGCCACCGCCCGGACGTGGTCCTCCTCGACGTCCGCATGCCGATCGTGGACGGCCTCACGGCCCTGCCGCACCTGGTACGGGTGGCCCCGGTGCTGATGCTGACGTACAGCGGCGAGAGCGAGGTCGTCCAGGAGGCGCTGCGGCTGGGCGCGGGGGGCTACCTGGTCCACGGCGAGTTCACGGCGGAGGAACTGGTCACGGCGGTCTGCGACGTACGGGCGGGCCGGGCGCGCTTCACACCGACGGCGGCGAACGCGTTGGTGGGGGTGGTGCGGGGTGCGACTGCACATGATTGCGGAAGGCCAATCGTCTCGGATTCATCGCGATTTGGCAGAATGGCTTCGCATGTGCAACCAAGTGTGGCACGGTTTGGGCTGAGCGTGAGGGAGGGGGAAGTGATGGACTTGATCGCGTCGGGCCTGAACAACCGGCAGATCGCCGACACGTGCTTCATCAGCGAGAAGACGGTCAAGAACCACATCAACCGCATCTTCGCGAAGCTCCACGCCACCACCCGCAGCGAGGCCATAGCAGCCTGGCTGGGCACACGGGCGGCGTCATGACAGACATGGCGAGGTGGGCCCGTGTTTGGGCCTACGGGCCCTGTGGGGAGGAGGGGTTGGGGGCGTACCGTGCACCCGCCGAGTTCGGCATCGGCACGGGGACGTACGAATCCGGAGGGGACGACCATGAGCGACCTCATGCTGAAGGCTGCGATGACGGCGAGGGTGCGCCTCGACGGCTGGATCCGCGCGAGGGCGGCGAACGACCGTGGGCAGACGGCGGTCGAGTATCTGGGGATCATCGTGGTGGTGGTGGCGATCGTGGTGGCGATCAGCGGCACGGACATCGGCAACACGATCAAGACCGCAATCTCGAACGAGATCGCCGATCTCCTCGACTAGCGCTCATCGGAAGGCAGAAAGATTCCGGGCAGGCGTTCCCCGTCTACATCGCCGTGATGGCTGGCCTGCTCTTTCTGGCTTTCGCGTACTTCGCCGTCGGCCAGGCCGCGGCGCATCGGAACGGTGCTCAGACTGCGGCCGACGCGGCGGCACTGGCCGCGGCCCAGGATGCGCGCGACCAGCTGCGGGACGGCTGGTTGGCGGTCATCCTCCACCCAACGCAGTGGGACGACTTCCTCTCGGGCGGCGCGTACGACGAGTACGCAGCGTGTCAGCGCGCGGCTTCCTTCGCCGCCAAGAACGGCGCGGAACTCCCGGACGGTGGTTGCGACCCCCTCCCTCTTGGCTTCCGGGTGGAGGTGCGCTCTCTCGACAGCATCGGTCGATCAGTGGTACCCGGTACGGAGAACCAGCACGCCACGGCGACGGCCACGGCCGTCCTCGAGCCGCTGTGCGCCTTCGAGGCTCCCGAACCGACCGAGGACCCCGAACCGACCGAGGAACCCGTGCCGGAGCCCGAGCCGGACCCGAGCCCCACGCCGACAGAACCCTCCCCGATCCTCGGCCTCACATGCGACGGTGTTCCGTGGACGATCGACCCCGACCGGCCGGAGCTCCCCAGCGCAGCTGACCTCTTCACCGTTCGACTGACCGACTGACAAGCGAAGGATTCCCGTTCATGAGTGTTCGGTACGCAACGACGGCCCTCAGGAGGTGTGCCGTGGCGTTCACCGCGGTCGGCCTGGTCCTCGGCGTAGCCGGCTGCGGCAGCGAGGACGAGCCTCCGAAGAGTCGGCCGACCGCGAGTTCCTCGACTCCTGGCATGAGCGAGAGCAACGAGAAGCCTCAGTCGGAAGCGCCGGAGGAGACTCTGGCCGTCCTCAAAGGGCAGGATGGCTTCGAGCTGACCATCACCTCGGCCAAGCGGGACCTCGGCGGCTTTGTCACGGTGAAGGGACGGTTGACGAACACCGGCGACAAGGGTCGGGCGATTCCGGCCGGAGTGAAGGGGAACGAGACCGAAGTTCTGAAGCATGGCAGTTCCTTGGGGGGCGCGACCCTCGTGGACACGGTGGGAAAGAAGCGCTACTACGTCCTCCGCGATACCGACGGCAGGCCGCTGACGACGACCGGTCTTGACATCCTCGGCTCCGAAGACGCGGCCGAGGTCTTCATGCAATTCCCCGCCCCCGCGGAACAAACCACCGAGGTCACCTTCCAGCTACCCACCTTCGAGCCCGGCACCATCAAACTCTCCTGACGGACGCCGCCATGACTCCCCACCGCCTCGTCACCCTCGCCGCCGCCTCCCTTCTCCTCGTCGCCGGTACGGCCACCCCCGCACTCGCCGACGATCCCCCCAACTCCACCTCCAGCGCCTCCCCGCCCCCCGAGATCGACGCCAACTCGCCCGAACTCATGCTTCCCGACGGGGCCACCCTCGCCGCGCCCAAGGTTCTCGACATCAAGCAGGTCGTCGAGGAGGAGGGCGGGGAACAGCGGCGGGAGGACACCAATGTCGACGTGACCTTTGCCCTTCAGGCCGAGGTTCTCTTCGGCAAGGACAGCGCCAAGCTCAGCCCCGCCGCCACCGCCCGTATCGCCGCCATCGCCGTGGAGATCAACAAGCAGAACTCCAGCCGCGTCCGAGTCTTCGGGTTCACCGACAACCTCGGGACGTACGAGCACGGACTCAAGCTCTCCAAGCAGCGCGCCGACGCCGTGCAGCAGGAGCTGTCCAAGACGCTCGATCCCGGCAAGACCTTCGACATCCGCGGGTACAGCGAGGACTACCCGATCGCCGACAACGCCACCGAGGAAGGCCGCACCAAGAACCGCCGCGTCGAGATCTCGTTCCCCCGTACCGGCCCGTAGCGGAACTCCCCAAGGGGCAGGTCAGCGCCGGTGGTTCGCCGTCGGTCGTCCCATACGCTGCCGAATGGAGTGGGAGTCCGAGTCGGTCTTCGCACACCGGTCATGGACTCCCTCGCCTCATGTCGGTACCTCACCTACGTGCGCGTCCTGAGTTCGGAACGGCTCCCTCGCCGCCGTACCCACGATCCGGATCTCCGGGACCATGGGTACGGGCGACTGAAGGTCCGCCACGTGAAGCGCTGAACCCCGACCACCCGCCCTGCCCCACTCGCTCGCCCCTTACGGACCTTCGCTCACGTGCCCAACTGCCCCAGCACCCCCAGGGTCGTCGCGATCACGGCCTCCGGGCGGAGGAAGACGTCCCGCGCCGTGAAGCGGAGGACCCGACGGACCTCCGGACAGTCCGCGAGGTCGTTGTAGCGGCGGATGTCCCGGTCGTGTGCCTGACGGCTGCCGTGGAAGGCGTAACCCTCGATCTCGACCGCCAGGCCCTGGGGACGGAAGAGGAAGTCGGGACGCAGGGATCGACCCCCGCGAGTGTGGAGCAGCGGCTGGGACTCGGGGCGCAGACCCGCGTCCCGCATACGGAGGCGGGCGACCGTCTCCGCCGGGAAGCCGCACGCCGGGTCGGCGAACGGCAGCCAGCGGCGGGCCCGGGTCGCGCCCGGCCGGGGCGCGGACAGCTCGGCCACCAGCGCCTCGCGGTGGACGAGCGGCTCCCGGCGGACGCCCCGGACCGTGCGGCGCGACAGGGCCGAGTCCGCGACCACGACCGCGTGCTCGCGCGTGCCGCAGCTCCGTATCAGGTCGCCGACCGTCCGCGCGGGGCTTGTCGCCCGCAGGCCCCCACGCATGACGCAGTCGCCGGCCGCGAGGAACTCCGTGGAGTGGACGCGCACTCCCTCCGCGGTACGGGAGGACCGGCCCGGACGCGGCACGGTGAAGTCCAGCACCTCCGGGGCATCCAGTCCCAGCGGGGGCCCCACCCCCACCCCCCTCCCCCCGATCCCTCCGAGTACCTCGATCCGGTGCAGTGCCGCAGCCGTGCCGTGGCTGCACACCAGCTCCGGGCGGAGCAGCTGGTGGGCTCTGGCGCGGACGCGCCAGTCGACCTGCATACCGGGGGCCGCCCAGGCTCCCTGGCAGATGCGCTGCCACCCTTCCGCGTGGAGCCGTCTCGTCGCCAGGCCCCGCGACCAGCCCGCTCCGTACGCCCACACCGTGAGAAGCACCCCGCCCCGGGCGACCCTCACCAGCTCCTCCGTCTCTCCTTTCATCTGAGTCCTTTCGTGGATACGCCCACCTTCAGGTGGGGGAGGAAACGAAACCCCTGCGGAGCGGGGCAGTGAGCGGTCTTTCGCCCCCAGGGCGAAAGACCGGGCCCTGACCCGTAGGTTTGATCTTTACCTGTGGCCTCGCTAGTTTGTGAGCTGTGGCCACGACTCACGTGAAGCGGG